>NC_015722.1:0-195000 GCF_000219355.1 Candidatus Midichloria mitochondrii IricVA | reverse complement strand
CTTATAATCAATTATTAATTAGATGAAAATTCAGAATTTTATATGAAAAACCAACCAGATAAACCTGCCGCTGATAGAGAAGCTTCAAATCTTCCGCCAACCGATCAACCAGCATGTACTCAAATTCATGATAGATTATTAGCAAACCAACAAGCTGCCGAACAAGAAATCTCGCGTTATCTACAACATATAGGGAGTGACAAGCTTACTAGAAAAACACAATCATTCGCAATATGCGATAAACTTGAAGCAGTAACTGACTATATTAGTCAAGGCAAGTATACTGAAGCTATCGATAAACTCGAGGAAATCAAAGACCTAGCTATAGGAGTAACATGGACAAAAAACATGCATTATGATGGAAGTGAGCATCTTATTAGAGATGCCACTCACCAAGAGACATTAGAAAGTTTTAATAATTTAGTTGAGTTTGTCTCAACAATGCAAAAGTCTATTGCCGAGATCAGAGTAGCAAATGAATTAATCAAGATACACACTAAGAAAGATGATAGATACATTAGCCCCGAGTTACAGAAATATCATAAAGTAGTAAAAGAGGAATTAGGCAACATCACCAAAAATATTATAGGTGGCAGAAATCCTGATAAAACTTCTCCCTTTAACTATGCAAACTTCCATAGAGATATAAGAGCAGTATTAAAAGATACCAAGGCAGTAAAATCCGGTAAGGATGACGCTATCGAAAAAGCCAGATCGATCCTGCAAGTCATGGACAAACAATACCATGTTTCTACTATTACTCGAGAAAAAGATGCTAAAGAACAGCCTATTTACGTTAGCAGATCTCAGCTATTAGCACTTGGTGCTAACGATCCTCAAAGTTGGATGTATAAAGCAGTTGCTGCAGCTGAAGGAACAAAGTATAAAAAATCAGGAGGACGAGGAGCTGAGGCATTAAAGAATCGACAGTCAGTGGAGTCCTTAAACTGGTATAACAGTATGGTAACGCCAATAAGAGTTTTAACTAGCAAAGTTGCGCTAGAAATTGCCGAAGGAAGAAAAACTATTCCATATTTTTCAAGCTGTCTACCAGGCCTTAAAGTTCCTAGCAAGGTTATTGAAAGCGCATACAGTATACAACCAGAATACCAATCTGAAAAACTTGCCTCTGCTGAAGTATTTTCTACCGCTGGAACTGCGGCACAAAAAGTAGTTACAGACGAAGGTAACAGAATACGACGCGGTAATATGGTAAGAAGGTTTTTTAAAGAGCGTAAACATAAACAAGATACCGTATATCAAACCGAAGCAAATATTGCTCACTTACAGGCCATTGTAGGAGAAGGTAAAAAGTTAGAGATAAAAACGGTAGGAGAAGATAGAGAAGAAATTAATAAAGCTCTCAAAAAAGCAAAAGATCGCTCTGCCAAAAAAGATGAAGATCCGCTAAAAAATGTGAGAATCGCAAACGAATCTGATGCCTCAGCATTACAACAAGCGATTAGAAATTTTACAGGAGATAAGGATAATTTTCTCAATACTACTAAGAATAAATTAAAATTAACGAAAGAGTACTTAAAATTAGGAAGAGCAGCAGAAATTTTTGGTAGAGGCGGTCAAGCACAATATGACAGAGTCAATAAAGAATTAGATGATTATCTAGCTTCTAATCCAGAATCAGCAAAAAATATTGCCGAGATAAAATACCTAGTAAGTGCTAAATTTCGTAACAGGAGCAGGCTTTTTGGCAAGAAACCTCCAGAAACAGAACAAGTAGTAGATACATTAGTAGCTAGATTTATTAACAAAAAAGATGACGATACTGTACTGGTTTTAAATTCTTCTGAAGCCAGTGTACTTGATCTTACCAAAGTTGACTCTAAAGCCCTACAAGAAGCTAGATTCGTCAAGGAAGGTATTACATCTGAAAAAACTAAAGAGGAAAATAGAAAGACCTCAATAAAAGCAAAGGCTATGGAATATTTAATTAGTATTCTAGGGGCACACGGTCATAAAGATGTGCCGGAAACGCAAAAAGCATCTGATAGAAAGCATAATAAATTAGGCAAGTTGAATGTACTTTCGAGATTCCTCCTTAAGACCGTGCTTGGCATAGGCAAGCTTGTTATAGATATCATCATGATTTCTATTAACTATTTATCAGACTTTATATTTCCACAACCGTTAGATTATGGAGAAGGCTGCTATAAAGAATTAACGAGTAACAGACCAGAAGTTAGCTCTAAAACAGCTGAAATGATCTTCCAACGCATCGCCTCCGTTATACAACCGGGGAGTTCTGTATCAAATTCTATATCAACGTTATTTTCAGAGCTCGCTAAAAAAGACCCGATAAATTTGTCAGCTGCAAAACCTCAAGCACTAAATACTAATCCGCAAATGACGAGAACTCAGAGTAATCCATTGCATACCAAACCAAAACACGTCCCTACTCAAAAACCTTCGCGTGATGACTATGATGAAAGGCTTAACCCTTTCAGTGAAAAACCTGCTTCTAATGCTTATAATGAAAAATTAAATCCCTTTAACGATAGTTATACTCCGGATCATAGTTATAATGAAAGACTGAATCCTTTTAGTGGGGAGTATACAGCAACCGCTACTACTCAAAAACCTAACTTAAACCAACCTAAGACAAGCTTTACCGAAAAAGTTGACCCAAAAGCGCACGATAGTAAAAATTGGACTGATAAAGTTGAGAGTAGCGATAAATTCCATACTATTTCCCAACCAGAACCTGAAAAAAAATCGCTTCCTCAACGAGCCGCGCCAAAACTGGGCTACGCAGCTAAAGTAAAAACTAAAGAAAAAACTGAATCTGGAGTCATGGCTAAGTGATACTTTACTAACTTCTATGGCGTTTAGAAGTTCGTGCTACTATCTAAACGCTAGCACTGTACTTGAATCGAAGTGATTATATAACGAAACTCTTTTAATTTGAATGGGCAAGAGCGTAGAAAATACTACATGGACGATCAAGCTAACCAAATCATAAAGACTAAAGCAAAGCTAACTAGAATTTAAAGGCTGCTCTTCAAAAAGCACCACTCATCCCTTAAAAGAAACTAGATTTTATATTCGTTTTCTCGACTCATAAGCTCTGCTCTTTGAGCTTCAATATCTTGAACATGGCTTTTCGGTTTGAGTATAATTTCTACCAGATAATTTATAACCTTAAAAATTGTTTCTACTAATTTTTGCAAATTAGTAGGGTTCACTTCATTATTAATCTGTTTTGCAAAATTCCTAATCTCATTGCCAACACTAAAAAGCTTTTTTGGAGTCGCTTCCTCTCCTTTAAAAGGAAGCACAACTTGAGCGATACCTTCTAACTCGGTCTCTAAGAGATCTTGCGGGCGTGACGGGCGGTTGAGGGTAGTAGCCAGGATACTCTCTGCCGCAGCATTTTTTAGTTCTTCTAAGAATTTTGGAGAGAGCTTGGTCAAGTTTTCATGTTGGGTTAGGCCCATTGACTCAGCTTTTTTTAATCCTTCTGGGCTTAAATCAGCAACCGCCAAAATTGCACCGGCCCGAATATTACCATCGCTAAAGCTTATTCCATGAACTTTCCTATGCTGTATATCAGATATATCCCTTTTTACTGAATAAAATCCTACTGTACTTGAAATCTGGGCCGTATCCGGATCTCGATAATTACAACCCATACTACATTTGACAAATACTTGAGTCTTATTAGGCTCTGTCATATTTATAGTAACAGAGTTATAGTGAAATTGAGCAGCAGGGACAAGATCTATCATACCGCTACTCTGCTTAATGACCCCTGCCTCATATGATTGGTTTGCAGTCATTCTTATATAGTATCGCTGGATTTCTGTTAATTCTTGTAATGCACTATCTAGGTTTTCTATATTTTGAATTGTTGTGTAAGACGTCTTGCCATCAGCATCTATTCTTTTAATTAACAGAGGCACTCTCGGCCAATCTAGTTCAGTTGAATTTTCAGCTTCCTGCTTAGCATTTTCAATTGCAGTACTAATATTAGTCCTAATATCCGCCCAATCCGCGCCTGATCTTCTAATTTCTAATGCCTCTTTTATAACACGATGCGGCCAATGTTCAGACGTCGGCCCTGCGGTGTTCACCCGTCGGTCCATTGCTTGCTCATCTAAGCCTATTTTCTTTAGAAATTCTCTCTCTTTTTCTAATAGTATTTGAAGACGAGCCATATCCGGAGCTTCTTCATTAATTTCCTCCCAAAAATTTAGAAGGTTTTCAGAATTCAAAGCTGCCAGCCTTTCATTTAAAAAGATCTGAGAACTATCAGTTTCTTTTTTATACTCTGTTGTTAGTATAGTAATGGATTTCATATGCAGCAATCTTATTATATTTCCAATGATTATACCTCTTAATACACATAATAGCAATCCGAATCACAACCCTGAGGTGTGGTATGTCAGCCCTCACTATAAAATTATTTATTTTAGAGCCTCTAGAGATTATTGACATAGGAGCAGCAAAATTGTATACGTAGCAGCTCTTAGTTTATTTGTTTGATTTTTTTTAAAGGAGTCCTGTGTCAAAAAGAAATGATAGGAAGTTTGGTATAAGTAGGAGACTTGGTGTTAACCTCTGGGGGAAAGCTAAAGATCCAGTTAATGCGCGTAATTTTGCGCCTGGGATGCATGGAACCAAGAGCCATAAACTTACTGATTATGGACAGCAGCTGCAAGCTAAGCAAAAATTAAAAAAATATTACGGCGACGTCACCGAAAAACAATTTCGCAAAACATATGAGGAAGCAGCGAGACGCAAAGGTGATACAGGGCATAATTTAGTAGGCCTATTGGAATCAAGATTAGATGCTTTTGTGTACCGCGTTGGCTTTGTAAATAGTATCTTTGCCGCAAGACAGTTTGTAAATCATAAACATGTTTTAGTGAATGGTAAATCAGTGAATGTTCCAAGCTATAGATTAAAACCAGGCGATGTAGTAACTTTAAGTGAAAAGTCTAAAGACTTACTTATAGTACAAACGGCGCTTTCTCTCAGTGAAAGAAGGGTGCCCGAGTACATTTCTTTCGATGCTTCAAGTAATGCCGCAACCTATATCAGAAGGCCTGAGCTTCAGGAAGTACCATATCCAGTAGAAATGAATCCTAGTTTGGTAATAGAATTCTACTCTAGGTAACTAAATCATTAAGCAATGAAAAGCTATTGTTCTTTAATGTGTATGGTGGTAGTATTGCCTGTAATTTATCCAGCATTAGTTAGCTAGCCTTTGTGAGCATAGAAGTTGCAATTCCGCATCAAGAAACTGATTTAAAGCCAAAAATAGTAGTCTTTGGCGCTGGGGGTGCTGGGGGCAATGCGGTCAATAATATGGTGACCGCGAATTTAGAAGGAGTAGATTTTTGGGCGGCCAATACCGATGCACAAGCTCTTGCTAATGCCCTTGCTTCAAATAAAATTCAGCTTGGTATTGATAGTACTAAAGGACTTGGCGCTGGTTCTCACCCAGAAGTGGGTAGAAACGCCGCTGAAGAGTCCATAGATGAAATTAGAGCTGCAGTTTCTGGTTGCCATATGTTATTTATCACCGCTGGAATGGGTGGTGGAACCGGAACAGGTGCAGCGCCCGTTATAGCGCGTGTGGCTAAAGAAGAAGGAGCCTTAGTAGTTGCGGTTGTCACTAAGCCTTTTCACTTTGAGGGTGCAAGGCGCATGAAAGTAGCTGAACTTGGCTTAGAAGAGATTAGTAAATATGTTGATACTTTAATTATTATCCCTAATCAAAATTTATTTCACATTGTAAACGAAAAAACAACCTTCATAGATGCCTTTAAAATGGCGGATAATGTTTTACATTCTGGCGTTAGAAGTGTTACAGACTTAATTACAATGCCAGGCTTAATAAATCTTGATTTTGCCGATATTAGAACTGTCATGCATGAAATGGGCAAAGCCATGATGGGAACAGGCGAAGCAGAAGGCGAGGATAGAGCTATAAAAGCAGCAGAGGCTGCGATATCTAATCCATTACTTGATAATTCATCAATGAAAGGGGCTAAAGGTGTATTAATTAACATCACTGGAGGCCTTGATATGACATTATTTGAGGTTGATGAAGCAGCTAATCGTATCAAAGAAGAGGTGGAGCCCGGAGCAAACATTATATTTGGCTCAGCATTCAGTAGCGAACTTCAAGGGAAGTTAAGGGTCTCAGTAGTCGCAACTGGTATAGGTTCACCAACCAGCGCAGTCCAAGCATCTGCTAATATACTTGGTATAAAAAGCAAGCAAGTTTTAAACGCCAATGAAGTTAAAACTTCAAATAACAAGCTAAATCCTTTACAAGCCTCTGATATACAGAAATCCTTTGGTTTTAATAGCGAGAAAGAAAACTCAAGCGATAAGCAATCAAGTAGCCCTAACTCCAATATTATAGAGGAAGATATTGTGGTAAATTTCAGTCAATCTTTCATTCCCCCGCAAGCTGTTAACCCTGATAAAGGCAATATCGCTGAAGACGAACCGTTTCCTAGAACTAATGAAAAACTAGAACCTGGAACAAATATATCACAATTTGAAGAAAAGAAACGGGATTTTATGGCCCCTAAAAATAGTGATAACCTTTTTGAGATCCCAGCTTTCCTAAGAAAGAAAAGCAATAAATAGTCAAAAAGCCAGCCGCTTATTAATCACAAAAAAGTTTCTTACATTACTGAAATTTAACTCAAAGTATTAGCAGCGCAAAAAAATATAAAACACGTATTTTGTCTTTTTTTAAATAGTTAGCTTTGGATACTATACCTTGAAGTATTTTAATTTGAAGGCGAAGTAAAAAATGAGCAAATAGAGCAACACATGGCCGAATTAAAAGATTCAGCTATAGAAGGTGCCTAAGAAGCCTAAGTATCAGAAGTGTAGAGGAGATTTCTAGAATTCGCTAGTGCTGTTATACCGTCCTCATAAACACTATAACGTTTCTAAATCTGGATTTAGTGAAGGGCACTAAATATAATTAGAGTGACAGAAAGCCAGAGCTAAAGCATCAATTGCATCCTTATCATTGGTTTTATCAAGCCCATTTAACCTTAACTTTAGCATCTTAGCTACTTGCTCCTTATCTGCACCTCCGTTCCCAGTTACTACCTTCTTCACAGTCTTGGCTTGATATGGAATAATGGTTAAATTACACTGTGCAATAGCTAACATCGCTGCTGCCCTCGCGTGCGCTAAATGTAAGGAGGATTTAGAGTTAGTATTGACGTAAGTCTCCTCTAAAGCAACAAAGTCAGGTTGGTGTATTAAAACCAGTTCTTTTATTGAATTAAATATCTCCAATAGCCTGTTTGGCAATTGTTCACCGGTGGAGGTGTGAATACTACCGCAATCAAGATACAGCTGCTGTCCTCGGTTAAGCAGAATCAAGCCCCACCCAGTTTTACTTAATCCGGGATCTATACCTAATATTTTAGTTATCGTCATCTTCAAAATCTTCTGGTATTTCTAAGTTTGTCCAAACGTTTTGCACGTCATCTAGATCTTCCAGAGCATTAATTAATTTAAGCACTTTTTTTATAGTTTCATGATCTAAACTTGTGGTTATATTTGGCTTCCAAATCAATTTAGCACTTTTTGCCTCACCTATTTTAGCTTCTAAGTAATCTTTTACTGTATGAAGCTCTTCTAAACTACAACATATTTCATGCTCTTCTCCAATTAATTGGCAATCCTCTGCGCCCGCTTCGATTGCTAATTCTAAAATTTCTTCAGCATCCTTTATGCTGCTTGGATAAATTATCAAGCCCATCCTCTGAAATATATAGCTTACACTCCCTGTATCACCGAGAGATCCACCAAATTTTGTAAAGGTTGATCTTACTTCTGATGCAGTTCTATTTCTGTTATTACTTAAAGTTTCAACTATAAAAGCTATACCAGCAGCTCCATATCCTTCATATCTAATTTCTTCATAATTACCCGAATCAGTTGGAGAAGAAGCTTTCTTTATAGCTGCTTCAACTTTATCCTTAGGTAAATTTGCCTCTTTTGCAGATAATATAGCAAGCCTTAACCTTGGGTTAAACTGGGACTCTGTTATTCCTCCAGCGACAGCAACCGTAATCTCTTTTAGGATTTTAGTAAAAACTTTAGCCCTCTTTTTATCTTGTGCACCTTTTCTGTGCATAATATTTTTAAACTTAGAATGACCTGCCATTTTATCTTAAAATAAATGTTTGAATTTTAGCTTAATATATTACGCCAGTGATATAAAAAGCAAGAAGTAATGATGATAAGACTTCAGAACTTGACGCAAGATAAAATCAAAGCTTTAATAATTTTATATGACGAAAGGTGCTATTAATGAAAATATTTTTATTATTGATCTTATTTGTATCGATAAATAGTGCAGTTGCTGCTGATATGAAAATAGATTTGCTTGATGATACTAATATATCTATCGCTACTGGCTCCGGCTATGGAGTTTATTACCCAATTGGTAATAATATTTGTAGATTAATTAATCATGATAGAAAAAGCTTAGGATTACGTTGCAAAACCGAGCTATCAATGGGCGCACCTCACAACTTATCAATGTTACAAAATGGTGAAGTAGATTTCGCCTTGGTTCAATCTGATTGGGCGAAGTATGGTTTTTATGGCGTCACTAGTTCTTCTCAAAAAATTAAGGCTAATAATCAATTGCGTTTTATTATGTCCTTACACGATGAAGATTTAATGTTACTGGTGCGCCGCGATTCTAATATTAAAGCAATTGATCAATTAAAAGGCTCCATCATCAGCTCAGGAAGTGTTGACTCAAATTCCAGTATTAGTACTATGCTAGATGGCTTGATAAATGTCAAAGGCTGGAAATACAGTGATTTCAAAAGTATTAATTCAATAAAACTAGACGAGCAGGCAAATTCTCTTTGCAATAAAGCTATAGACGTTTTAACTATAGTAAGCGGGGCTCCTAATACCATAGTTTCTGAAGCAGCCAGCGATTGTGAAATATCAATTTTACCGTTTGATGAAGCTACTATAACTGCCATTACTCAAAAATATAATGAGTTTTTCGGCGGCTCCATTGAGCCAGGAATATATCCTGGCATTAATAGAACAGTGCCTACAATTGCCGCAAAAGCCGTCTTGGTAACTAATGCCTCAACTAGTGATAAAATAGTTTATGGTGTTACCAGAATCATTATGGAAAATTTAGAAAATCTAAAGAAAGTACACCCTAGTCTTGCTGAGTTAGACCGCATTTCCATGGTCACTCTTGGAAGAACTATAGAAATGCATCCAGGAGCTGCTCTTTATTATACAGAAAAAGGGTATCTTAAAAAACCAGTAAGCTACTAAACAAATGCTTTAATGGGTTGAATTTTTGGCAAAATAGTCGCGTGGATTCAGTATAAACCTTTGACCATACTTTAAAACTGTATATATGTATTCTAGAAACTTCTATTTACACTGGTGAATGTTAACAGCAAAAAATTTAGGTAAGTCTTATAGGGGAAAGAAAATAGTCAAAGACTTTACTGTTGAGCTAAATAGCGATGAAGTAGTTGGACTTTTAGGACCGAACGGCGCTGGGAAGACGACAGCATTTTATATGATGGTTGGCTTAATAAAACCAGACTGCGGCCAAATTTACCTCGATACAAAAGAGATTACAGACTTACCAATGTATATGAGAGCTAGAAAAGGTATAGGATACTTACCTCAAGAATCTTCTATATTTAAAGGCCTTACTGTAGAAGAAAATATTATGTGCATCCTTGAGTTAATCGAGCCAAACTTAGATTTAAGAGAAGAGAAAGTCACACAACTATTAGAGGAGTTTTCTATCGATCACTTAAAAAGCACGCTTGCAATTGCTTTATCTGGGGGAGAAAGAAGAAGAGTTGAAATAGCAAGATGCTTAGCATCAAATCCGAGATACATCATGCTAGATGAGCCGTTTGCCGGAGTTGACCCTATTTCAATTAACGAAATTAAGGAATTAATTATTTTCTTGAAGAAAAGAGGCATAGGTGTTTTGATTACCGATCATAATGTAAAAGAAGCAATAAGCTTAATGGACAGAGTATATGTTATGTATAATGGTGCTATCTTGGAGAGTGGCTCAACTAAAAAAGTAATAAACAGCCCAGAAGTGAAGAAATTATATCTAGGAGATAAATTTACTTATGAAAATTTCAGTTAAAAATATATTAACCGAGATCAAAGGAATTAGCGCTAATTCGAGGTTAATTGAGAATGGATATGCGTATGTTGCAATGAGGGGAGCAAAGTTTAATGGTGAAGACTTTATAGAAGAAGCAGTAAAAAGAGGAGCGAAGTATATCATACTACAGAATAATAATCTTCATGAAGACCGTAACCGCGCAAATTTTATCTATGTTGACAATCCAAGGCAAACTTTGAGCCAACTGGCTAGTTCCTTTTATGTCCCACAACCTGCAAATATTGTAACAGTTACGGGCACCAACGGAAAGACTTCAACAGCTAACCTTTTTATGCAGCTGACAAATACAAACCATTACAAAAGTGCAGCAATAGGCACTCTTGGGCTTACTTCTTTTGATGCATTAAATGGTCTTGAAGATTTTTTAAATCATGACAGCGCCCTTACAAGTCCAGACTCAGTAACGACCAATAACATACTATATAATTTAGCTAAAAATAATTTCACTCATGTTGCAATAGAGTCATCAAGCCATGGGTTAAGTCAGTATAGATTAGATGGTATCAACTTCAAGGCTGCAGGTTTTACTAACCTCTCGAGAGACCATCTCGACTATCATGGAACAATGGCTGCTTATTTCAATGCCAAAAAAAGATTATTCTCTGAAGTAATAGGAATTGGTACTACCGTAGTACTAAATTCGGACATCCCCGAATTTAACGAAATATACCAGCTCACCAAGGCCCGGGGTTTAAAGGTTATAGAGTATGGTAAGAACGCAAGAGATATAAGAATTATCGCCAAAAATAATAATACCTTAAAGTTAGCCTTATTTGGTAAAAAAATAGAATCAGTAGTACAATTAACTGGCGAATTTCAATTGTACAATCTAACATGCGCAATCGGTTTAAGTATTGGTTGTGGCCTAAACGAGAGCCAGTTAGTAAGTGCATTGCCTAATTTGAAGTCAATTACAGGCAGAGTGGAAAAAATCGCAGCTGCTAATTTAAGGAATGATATCTTTATTGATTATGCCCATACTCCTGATGCGCTTAAAAAAGTACTATCGGATTTAAAGCATGTGTGCAATGGACGCTTAATCCTGGTGTTCGGTTGTGGAGGCGATCGAGACCAAGGCAAACGACAGATAATGGGCATCATAGCTGAAGAATATGCAGATGTTAATATAGTAACAGATGATAATCCACGAAACGAAGACCCTGCTCTTATTAGAAAAGAAATAATGGCCTCTATGAAAAATCCTGTAGAAATTGGTAACAGAAAAGAAGCTATACATTATGCAATATCAATCCTGCAGCCTCAAGATATAATTTTAATAGCCGGAAAAGGCCATGAAAACTATCAGATTATTGGCAATGAAAAAATATATTTTTCTGATAGGGAAATTGTTTTAAGCGCTGTATAAGTTATCGTATATAAGGTATAAGCAACTAAGTCTTGGTTAGCATCGAAAATTTTTCAAAAATTTCCTTGGCAATATTCTCTATAGGCTGATCAGCATTAATAACTACTATACGGCTGGAAAATTTTTCTGCTAATAACAAGAAGCCTTCTCTTATCGATTTATGAAAACTAACCGGCTGCGCATCATAATGATTTATTTCTCTATTAGCGCTTCTTTGCAGCCGTTCTATAATTATTTCTGGAGCCAAGTCTAAAAGAAAAGTAAGCGACGGCTCTAGAGCACCAACCACTTTTTTATGTATATCAAACATGAAATCTAAATCTAGGCCTTTTTTAAGCCCTTGGTAAACTAAAGAAGAATCAAAAAATCTATCACAGATAACAGTTATACCTTGCACTAAGGATGGTTGGATTAAATTTGTAATATGGTCTCTTCTGGCTGCACTTAAAAGTGCAAATTCGGTAATTGGATCTTTAATTTCAGATTTAAGCAACAGAGATCTTATCTCCTGCGCTAAAGGAGTGCCACCTGGCTCTTTTGTGGTAACACATTTTAGGCCTCTGCTTTGAAGATGATTTGTTAATAAAGAAACTTGCGTTGTCTTACCAGAACCGTCACAGCCTTCGAATGTAATAAAATACATAGTAAAAATGTTTAGTTGCTAAATTTTAATATATGTCAAAAACCCAAATAAAGGAAATTATATGTGTTTGCCGGAAGCATAAATCATAAACAAATTTTTTAGTGGTTTACAAAAACTCACTGCCCTAATCATAAATTGGCCAATCTCAGGTACAATAGGCAATTTACTTTTATATATATTATTTATTATATCTATAGTACTTATTAAAATTGTAATGTCGTCTCTTCTAGCTCGTTGGTATTTCTTCAAAATTTGGAAATTTCCTATATCTAGCCCTATACTTTTTTCTTTAACAATCAAATCAGTAAGCGCTTTTATGTCCCTTAAGCCAAGATTTAAACCTTGGCCTGCTAAGGGGTGAATTGCATGCCATGCATCTCCAACTAAAGCAATTCCGTCTGCAATTGCTTCCTTGGAATAAGTAGATGATAAAGGGAAGAGGCTCGGATTTGAGCCTAGCTCTATTTCACCCAACTCCTTACTGCACCTTGAAGCAATGAATTCTTGTAAAAAAGGTTTATTTAAAGATCTTAAAAAGCTTTCAGATGCCATTGATTCCGTCCAAACAACTGATGATGAATATCCTCCAAGCTTGGGTAGAGTTGCAAAAGGCCCTTTTTTCATGAATATTTCTCTCGCAATACCTTGATGATTTTTAGAATGTTTTATATCGCAAATTAAAACAATTTGATTATAAGATTTCTTTTCTACTTCAAAATATAATTTCTTGCGAATGATAGAATTTTTACCATCGGCTGCAATCAAGAGATCTGCCGTAAGATTTTGTCCATTGGAAAGCTTTAAAACTATTTTATTGTTTTGGTAGTCAATTGTTTCTATGTTGCTGTGAACCTCATCTATGGTACTGGTATCCTTTACCTCAGAATATAGCGATTTCCATAACTCTTCTTCATCAACCATATAACCAAAATTTTCTTTATGAATATCCGTAGGATCAAACTCAAGTAAACCACTTTTTTTATATTGTGAAACATGGATTTTTTTTATCGGTTGACCAATTGATTTAATATTTTTAACTAATCCATGCTCTTTAAAAAGCTCAACAGAAGAGAGCGATAATGCTAGCAATCTCGTTGCAGATGGCATTTTTTGATAAACTGGAAAGGGATTAACTATAGTAGTCGCAATACCTTGTCGCCCAAGTATAGCAGATGTAGTCATTGCTGTGGGTCCGTATCCTACTACTATTATTTCGCTTTTCATATATACTTTGAGAATTTCACTTGCAGTTAAAAACTAGCATAATTATAGAAGTTTAGCTAATTATAAAACAGTTTATTTGTGATTTTATAATTGATATAAGTACCGATATAATAACAATCTCTAATTATTGCTTTGATTAACATTAAAGAATTTGCAGAAACACTACAAGTTAATTTCGGCCTAGATAGAACTCAAAAAATAGCTCTAGCAGTCTCTGGAGGCGCAGACAGCATGTGTATGACACTTATGATGCATACTTTGGGCTTTGCTGTAACTTGCTTAATAGTAGATCATGGATTAAGGACAGATTCAACTGCAGAGGCAATAGAAACCAAAGCTTTTCTTAACCACCAAGATATTGAAGTAATAATCTTAAAATGGTTAGATTACGATGAAAAACTGAGTATCAGTAATATTCATCAAAAAGCTCGTGATGCAAGATATAGATTATTAATTGAATACTGCATCAGAAACGATATACAACATTTGGCTTTAGCTCACAATAAAAACGATCAAGCAGAAAATGTGCTAATTAGGCTGGGAAGGGGTACAGGTATTGATGGATTAGCCCGAATGTCGAGTCACAAGGTTAGAGAAAATATAACGGTGATAAGGCCTTTGTTGGACTATACAAGAGATGAAATAGAAGAAACACTTAAACGATATAATTGGCCATGGGTTAATGATCCTTCAAATCTTGATCCTAAATTTATTAGGTCCAGAGTAAGAGAGCTGTTAAACAGCAATAACTGTTTGTTAACAGTTGATAAGTTGAACTTATTAGCTAAAAGTGCCCTGAGAACTAGAGATTACCTAGAAAAAATGACTCTAGCAGCATTTTATGAAGTAGTAACTGTAAAGGACCTCGGCTATATTAAATTAGATATACAAAAATTTCTTACTATGCATGAAGAAATACAGCTTCGAGTTTTATCGTGTATTTTGAGGAGCTTAAATAATCAGTATAGTATTAGACTTAATAATCTAGAAAATTTATTAAATAAAATCAGGCATTTTGAAAAATGGTCGGATGCTACGCTTCATGGCTGCGAAATACTAAAAGTAAAACAACCTTATAAATTAATATTTATTCGAGAAAAAAATGCAATAAAGAGCATGGTGATAAATAAAGGTGTGCAACGAATAATTTGGGATGCTCGCTTTGTTATAGAATTGGATAACGATTTGGATGAAGAGCTAAGAGTCGAGGCTCTAACCAAAACTCACCTGCCATTTTTAAAAAACAAGTTAGATAATTCGATAACTTTAGAGCACAACAAATTAAAGTGGGTTTTACCGGTAATGATAAAAAACAATACAGTGATCGCATGCCCACTACTTGGGTGGCCTGGGAATAAAATTAAATTTAAAGTCACCATATTAAGTAATGTAAGCTTGCCAAAAGTTTACTAGTTTGTTAAAACTTTTATAAGTTTTACTTATCTTGCTTAAATTGTATGGTGAAGATCTTTAGCCGACTGCTTTATTTCTCTGGAGCAATAGTCCTTGCTTCTTTAGTTGCCATTTTAATTGCAACTATTAGTATAAGAAATTTAGAAAATTCTCTGGAAGAACTTAACAACAGCGCTTGTAATATAACCACTCTAGAAGAAAGATTATATCTTGCATATAAAGAGCTTAACAAGACCATTAATACCTTGAACTCTTCTAACGTCATTGATGACGAATTAAAAAAGAAAGCCTATAAATTCTCTATGGTACAGGCAATTCATATGGCGATCATAAAACTAAAAAATGGAAATGACATCAGTAACGAAATCAATTTAATAAATCAATTTGCTGTTGCTGACCTAGCAATTATCGCTAATGAGCTAAAGAGTATATACAACACTAATATACCAGCAAATTCTTTTTTATTTCTGCAATTACAGATTTAATATACACAAAAAATAGCTCCATGATAAAAAACCACAATCTATCTGCTGTAGATCAAGTCTTAGACAAATTTGTGAAAGTAGAAAATATCGAAAAAAATGAAGATAGGGATACTTTACTCTTTGTATTACATTCCTTAGAGCATAACGATACAGCGCATGCCTTAGACATCATTAAAAAATTATCCGGTAGGTATATGGCCTTAAAAGAAATAGAAATTCCGTTACAACTCAAAAATAACGTTAATTTCTTACTTCATCAGCTCATGATCCAAGTTTTAGAGAATGCTTAAGTTACTAAAATTATTATTAATTACTTTATTACTTCTTGGGATAGTATTATTTTTAAATGAGAGCAGCCCTATAGTAGCATTTGAGGTGGACAATAAAAAAATTAAAACTACGCTTTTTTTATTTGGGCTCGCTTCAGCGCTTATTATGGCGCTTCTCTATATTATAATGAGATCAACATATAGCATAATTACCTTACCTTTGATCATAAAACGCAATTATCAAAGAAAAGTAAATGAAAGTAAATTTGACAGCTTAAAGGATTTTATTATTGCAGCTAACCAACATGATGCTAGTAAAGCTAATAAAGCGTTGTCTTTCTTAATGTCGGCAGATATACCCGAGTATTTTAAGTCGTGGCTTAATTATCAAAGAAATCTTATAAATCATAGCAGTATAAAAGAATCTATTGAGGATATGCTTCATTATCCAGAAACTGCGAATTTATCTTTAATGAAATTAGTAGAAGAAGAGATAAGCCACGGTAAATACCAAAAAGCTTTAGAGCATTTAAAAACTCTTCCTACTTCCATTCCCCCAAAATGGTTATTTTTAACCAGCGTTAAGGCTTATTTTGGAGAAAGAAGGTGGAGTAACTTATTAGAGTTCTTGCAACAAAGCGAATTTAACGATTTTGCTAAAGATCACTTAATCGACATATGTAACTACAAAATTGCTGAGGAAATTTATCTATCAAAAATTTCTTTTGAGGCGTTAAAGGAAGCGACAGTGCTGATAGAAAAAATAAAATCCCCTCTGGAACCTGCAATCTATCTATATGCGCTGTTGCTAATTAAAATTACTGATTATGAAGCAGCAGTCAAATTTATAGGGAAGAGTTGGAGTAAGTATTCTCATATCCTGTTTAAGCCAGCTATTCTACTAATCGGCACTTATGAAAACCCCGCAAAAACTGTTAGTAAGATTATTGGCGCTAGCAATGGTTTAGAAGTAAGCATTATCTTATCCATGTATGCAGTGGTCATTAATAGAGACTTGAAAGCGATAAAAAAACTCTTGAGCGCGCATCAGTACAACATTACAGATAAGTTCGTGCGTTTCTTTGAGCATTACCATGCCAACATCATTGAAGAAAAAAGTAAAACTAGCGATAGAATTATTTACAGACAATTTATCTAATTTAATAGAGACAAGTTATTATTTCTATGATTTTAATTCAATGACAGTTCAGATAATAGAAAATAAAGAAGGTAGCTTTGCACAAGTATCTATGTTAAAAGCACGCCCTATTATTTTCAGCTAAAAGTTCCCTGCGGCTTTTACAAAAGCATCTACTGAAGAGTTGCCAGAATTTTCTATATTCTCTTTCGTCCCCTGCCATACTATATTCCCAGAATGAATCATAGCAATTTTGTTTGCAATTCTTTTCATGCAAACCATGTCATGAGTTATGGTAACTGTTGTAGCATTTAACTCCTTGGAAAGGCTAGCTATAAGCTCTGAAACATTTTGTGCATTAATTGGATCAAGTCCTGCTGTTGGCTCGTCAAAAAATATAATGTCCGGATTATTTGCAATGGCACGGGCAAGTCCCACCCGTTTTTGCATACCTCCAGAAAGTTGAGCAGGACATAAATTCAGCGCCTCAGAAGATATTCCTACCATTTTTAACTTTTGTTCAGCCAGAGCTTTAGCGTTTTTTACCGTTATCAAGCCTTGGTGTAGCATATGAAAACAAATATTATACCAAATTGGTAAACTATCAAACAAAGCCCCTCCTTGGAATAACATACCAAACTTTTCTATTAAATATTGACGATTTTTTATGTGGGTTGAAGCAATGTTATCACCATTAAAAAACACCTTTGACCCACTATCTGGCTGTAGTAACCCTATTATACATTTCAGTAAGACGGATTTACCGCTTCCAGAGCCTCCTATTATAACTAAAGACTGGCCTTCTTCTATTTCTAAATTCACCCGCCGTAGCACTACTTTCTCATCAAAAGATTTACTTAAATTCCTTACAGATATTTTGACTTTGTTAGACATAAAAACTCTTCTAATAAGAAAATAGTAATCCTGTTGTAATATAATTCATCACCAGGATGAGGATCGATGAAACCGCGACTGCAGAAGTAGTAGAATGCCCTACACCTTGCGCTCCACCCTTAGAATGAAACCCAAAGTAACAACCTATAAACGTTACAATAAATCCAAACACTACCGCTTTAATTAGCCCAGAAGTAATATCAGTTAATTTAATGAAACTTATAGTGTTAGTTAAGTAAACGTGAGCTGAGAAATCTAGCTTATATATAGCAACTAAATAACCGCCTAAAATCCCTATTATATCCGCCACTAATACTAAGCACGGTAAGGCAATTAAACCGGCTATTACCCTTGGTATCACTAAGTAATGTATTGGATTAGCTCCTAAGGTATACAAAGCATCTATTTGCTCCGTAACTTTCATACTACCTATCTCCGCGGTTATTGAAGCAGAAACCCTACCAGAGAGCATCAAGCCAGCTAAGACTGGGCCCAGTTCTCTAGTTATAGATAAGGCGACCACAGAAGCTATAGCGCTTTCTGCATTCATTCTAACAAATCCTGTATAGCTTTGTAACGCAAGTGCTGCTCCAGTAAATATAGCGGTGAGGCCAATTACAGGTAAAGAATAATAGCCAATTTCCATCAACTGCTTCAAAAATATTCGCCAATAAAATCTCAGGGGAAGAAGCGACTTGATTATTTCAGCAAAAAATATTCCCAACTTTCCAAGGCCCCTTATAAATTCAATAGTGGTAGAGCCAATGGCAGCTATGACGCTGATACCTATCACACCCGTAAACCTCTTTATTAATAAATTCATAGCACATTAATAATTATTATCACTAATATAAAATCTTTTACACCTATTTCCGAATCTAGTAGTCAAAATTTCATAACTAATGGTGTTGGCATACTTTGCAATATCATCAATTGTTATGTGCTCCCCTAGCAACTCAATGTGAGTTATTTCATCAAATAGAGCAGTCGGTAAAGCAGAGGCATTAACAATAATAGCATCCATACTAACAATCCCAACGACTGGCAAGAAATACCCTTCCGCGTAGCAAATTCCTTTATTGCTTAAAGATCTTACATACCCATCCGCATAACCACACTCGATAACGAATAGTTTTTCTCCAGGAGTAGCTTTATATTGAGCCCGATAACCTATAAATTGTTCTTTCTCTATAATTCTCTTTTGCACTATATATCCATAAAGCTCGACTACACTATTCATGGGGTTAAGTTCAGAAGAAGTTGGGTTAATACCATATAGTGCACACCCTGGTCTTACCATGTCGAAATGGAAATCCTCTCCTAAAAATATTCCAGCAGAGTTAGCAAAAGTTGCTTTTACGCCCGGGAAAAATTCTAAGTATTTTTTAAATTCTTGTAATTGTTTAACAGTAGCCGGATGATTCTCTTGTTCAGCACATGACATATGGCTCATTATATAATCAATTTCAATATTAGAAACCAGATCAGGGTCAGTTGTTAATTTTTTAATTTCAGTATTAGACAAACCAAACCGCCCCATGCCCGTATCTATTTGTATAATAGCTTTTAATTTTTCACTCTTTTCCTTTGCGATTAAATTCCAAATTTTTATTTGCTCTAAGTGATTGAGCATAGGAATAAATCCCTCCTCCCTTGCAATCTCTGCCATCTCGATAGACCCTATTCCATGCATAAGATATATCTCTTTCTCTAAAGTTCGCTCAATTTGTAATGCTTCATCAAGATTAGAAACACAAAATTTATGACATCCTTCTTGATATAAAGCTTGAACCACTTGTTCTTGACCTAATCCATAGGCGTTTGCTTTAACGACCGCGCCCACTTCACACCCCTTCTTTAGATGTTTTTCCACTATCCTATAATTTTCTAGGATCTTGTTTAAATTGATATTTAAAAAAGTATTATTAGGAGATAAAGTGGATTTCATAACACATCAAGAGGTGGATTTAACCCGCTTCATATAGCACTTTATAATGTTTCTCACAAATAGTAAATAATCGATAAGTGTGGGATTTAATAAAAAGTGAGATTTCCTTCTGCCCGCTTCCCTATAGAAGGAGTATGCCCTTAATGATGAGTTATCAAATTTAGACTATGATAAGGCTTGCCTATAAATCACAAGAGATATTTTTTACCAAAATACCATATTGCGTTATTTTAAATCATATAGTACAATTCACCACCGACCTTGGTAGTGTCACTTAGGTTTATAATTAAAAATTTGATTGTTAATAAAGCTATGACAGAGATGATTGTTTTTACTGCAGAAATAAGAGAAAGTGAAGGTAAAGGGGCAGCTCGTGCACTGCGCCGAAATGATCGAATCCCCGCTATTCTCTACGGTGGTAAGGAAGATGTGATGTTATCTCTTGTAGCTAAAGACTTCTTCAAAGAATATTCTAAAGGAAATATTCAATCTAGGCTAGTTGAGCTGCATTTAGGTAATAAAAAAATCACAGCAATCCCAAGAGATGTACAAATCAATCCTGTAACAGACTTCCCTGAACATATTGATTTTCAAGAAGTTGGTAAAGATACAGAAATCAAAGTTGCCGTACATGTTAGAATTATTAATGATGATAAGTGCCCTGGAATTAAGAAAGGAGGCGTGATGAACGTTGCTCAGCGTACAATAAACTTTTATTGTCATCCATCTAGTATTCCTTCTAGTATAGACGTTGATGTGGCCAACCTTGAAGTTGGGCAAAATCTTCATATCAATGACCTACAGCTTCCTACTGGAGTTAGACCAGTTGATCCACATAATTTTGCTATTCTATCTATTTCTGGACGTGCTGAAGAAAAAGAGGCCTCTGATGCTACCGCTGAAGCTGTCGATAAGAAATAAACATTATAGATGCAAAGTTTTACAATAAAATAGGTGCAGGGCTTGCCGGCTGTGAGGCGGCCTAGCGGCCAGCTGTAAGAGAAGAGGGCGAGAAAAACTTTACGTTTTGGACCCGATTTATTTTGGTAATCCTGTTGTCCTAAAGGATCCAAGGGTAGAGAGAGGCCATGTGCCGTGGTACAACTCAGACAAGATAACAAATTAGGTACTCTTTATAATATCGTCGGATTCCAAACTAAATTAAAGTATGGAGAACAGACAAGAATTTTTCGTATGATACCAGGTCTTGAAAATGCAGAATTCGCAAGACTTAGTGGATTGCACCGCAACAACTTTCATTAATAGTCCTAAGATTACTTAACAATTTCTTATCACTAAAAAACCATCCTAATATCAAAATTGCTGGTCAAATCACAGGCGTTGAAGGCTACCTAGAAAGTGCTGCAATTGGACTACTTACTGGGATTTTCATGGCTCATTTTTTGAGATACCAGAATATTGAACTTAGCCCTCCTCTCCTACTGAGACCGCTCTTGGTGCGCCAGTCTTGGTGCTCAGCAAAACTTTTCAACCTATGAACATTATACTATGGATTTGTTTGATCCTATAGAGAATTTACCGCGTAACGCAAACAAAAAACAAATATATTCAAATAGGGGCTTGGAAAAAATAAAATATTGGTTAAATAGAATAGAGAAGTAAATTTTTGTAAGTACTTGATGTACAATAATATAGAGTTATGTAAAAAAGAAGCTAGGGATTGGTATTTCCACTTAAGGGATTCCGTTTGTCAACAGTTTGAAAATATAGAAGAAAGATTTGGAACCAATAAAAAGTTCCAACGCAAAGCTTGGAGCAGGCTTGGTGGAGGCGGAGGAGAAATGTCGATTATGCATGGAGACATTTTTGAAAAAGTAGGAGTCAATATCTCTACAGTATTTGGAAGCTTTAATGAAAAATTCGCCAAGGAAATACCTGGAGCTGAGGACAGCAGGATATTTTGGGCCTGCGGGGTTTCAATTGTTGCCCATATGAAATCTCCATTTGTTCCTGCAATTCATACCAATACTAGATTTATTGTTACAGAAAAATGTTGGTTTGGTGGTGGAACTGATTTAACTCCAGCTTTTCGTGATGAGCAAGAAAAGGATTTTTTTCACCAAGAACTAAAAAAAGTTTGCGATCAAACCGACGTCACCTATTATCCAAAATTTAAAGAAGAGTGTGACCGTTATTTCTTTCTTCCTCACCGCAATGAAGCCAGAGGAGTTGGCGGTATTTTCTATGATTATTTAAATACAGGAGCTTGGGAGAAAGATTTTGCTTTTAATAAGAATATTGGACAAGCTATGCCTAGTATTTTCACTAAAATAGTTGAAAATAAAGTGGATAAACCTTGGACAGAGGAGGATAAAGAGATTCAGTTAATTAAACGTGGCAAATATGTAGAATTTAATCTACTATATGACAGAGGAACGAGGTTTGGATTGATGACAAATGGAAACACTGAAGCGGTCTTAATGTCGTTGCCTCCTTATGCTAAATGGTGATTTTATGAAATTAGAGACTGCATTTCAGTCATTGGGGGGTAAGGTACTGGTAGCTTCACCATATATAAGTGATCAGAATTTTGAACAATCCCTGGTTTATATTTGTATGCATGATGAAAACGGAGCAGTTGGAGTTATCATTAATCAAAGAATAGGAAGAATTGCTGAAGCAGATCTCAACAACTATATTAAGGATTTTCAAAGTTTAGTAGTTAAAAAAAATAGACTTACTAGCCAACAGATGGAGAGATTATATTCTCCTTCTAGAAGGAGAAATTATCCAGTTCTGTTCGGCGGGCCGGTGTATTCAGATAAAATAGTAGTTTTGAGCTTGACTAAAGAACAAGAAAAAAGCTTTGCTGAAAACCAGCACCTAACTCTGTATACAGACATAGTTGCTTTTTTAAAGGAATATATTTCTGGAAAAAGTCACAGTAAATTGCTATTCGCAAAAGGTATAGCTGCTTGGAATCCTTCACAATTGGAAGAAGAAGTAAGTGAAAACAATTGGTTTGTGGTGCCCGCCTCTATCGATCTACTATTTTCTCAGCGTTCTAAATCAAAGTGGGAAGATCTAATCAAAAAATTTGGAATCGAAAAGTACCACAACCTAGTTGGATACTCTGGTACGGCCTAGCCTCGTTAAACCAATTGACCTAAACTCTTCTTTAACTTATGTACACGTGTTCTTCTCAGATTTGTTAGCTATACAACAAGCTCGTTTTTCTAGCGATTAAGGGCAATGCCTGGTAATTATAGACGGCAATAAGAGGGTGTGATATCTTCGTAGTAAAACGGGGAGTAGAAATGATAGTCAAGTGTAAATATTGCGGCTCCAGCGAGCAGGTGAAGAATGGTGTGGTATAGGGACAGCAAGAGGTAATAGGGTGCAAGAATTGCAAAAAGAATTACCGAGAAGGTAATAAGCGACAGAAATACACGATGAATGATAGACTTAAAACCTAATCTTGAGGACTGCGGGATTAGGACGATAGAGAGACTGACTGGAATCCATAACAGCCAAATATCTTCATGGATCGAAAGACGGGGGGGGACGCTATGTGCAAGAAAAGTTAGATAAGAGCTGCAACAGCACAAAGTCACTTAAGGATATCGAGGTCCTAGAGATTGACGAGCTGTACACATATATTAAAAAAAAGACCAAAGAATGGAAGTGGGAGTACACCTTTATATTGATTGCTGTTGATAGAGGAGCGGGTGAAATTATTGATTTTGAGTAGGTGACGGGAGTAAGGCAACCTACCTGAACCTGTCATTTAGGCTTGGAAGAACGTTATAAATTGAGCATGTACAGATGATTACAGCGTTTATGAATACTATAAAAATCTCCACGCACCATCACAAAACAAAGGCTGAGACCTCATTTGTAGAATCAAAGAATTCTTTAAAGGCATTATCCAGCTAGTTTTAATCGAAGAACGAAGCGCTACAGCAAATTCCTGAGGATGCTTTTGCGCTACTCTTACTCTCTTCTTCCATAGGCATTTGTTGGATTTGAAACTCCTATCTATAAACATTAGGCAATGCCCCATGTGGCTTCCTCTAATCTTGACTTTTATATTTAAATTAAAATTCTTTGGCTAAAATTAAAAAAGCCCATAAACAAATTTCATTATTATACCAATTTCCAACAAAGCAAGATCAATAAAAACTTCAATATTATATATGATCGTTCTTATGATCTACACTTGTTTCAATTTTAACAATAATATTCACCATTTATGGACTTCAGACAACAAAGCACACCGGACAAGCATAGCAAGAATCAATTAAGTTCTACACTTTTCCAACTGCCTACCACGCACATGCATTTTAAATGCTTATGCATCAAAAATTATTTGCAATGATTGCTATTAAAACAAATGAAGCTAGATCATTTATTAGCTTTTTTTGCATTTTGTACTTTTTTTCTCTGGCAATACAGATTTATATCCAGCATTGTTTTCATGAAATAAAAATCTAGCGACCCTTGTGATGGTCGCGATGCTAACTCCTGTTTCATCATGAATCTGCCTATAAGACAGCTTACCATCATGCAAGAGCTGAGCCACTAACCATCTTTCTTTCATCGCTTTGAGCTCTGCAGGAGTGCACAAATCTTTAAAGAAAGCTTCACATGCCTCGGTTGATTTTTAATTTTAAAAATACTTCATATAAACTTATTTGTCCTGATGTTTCCATAATACGCCACACACATTATATAAAAATTAAACAAAATACTTTAGATGTGTTTCTAAAGCTTGCGAATCAGCAAAACGAGAAACTCTAAAGAGAATCTCGCCTTGCAAAATAATTATTTGCGAATAATTATTTATTCTTTTCTGCTTCAGTCTTATCAACAACTGGAGCAGCTTTATCATCTACTCTCTGCTCGACAGGAGTAGCATTCCTGGCTTCTTCTCTTTTAGAATTACCAGCCATAACTGAAGTAGCAACTGAAAGAGCCGCAACACCTGCGATCAAAGAAAATACAATCTTTTTCATTTTTCAAAAACCTTAAAATTAATTCACAATTGCATACAACAAGTACTTGTTGTATGCAAAACACTCTAAAGCCATCATAAATAATTTATAACGTTTTATTGTAAAAATGCAACTCTAATTAATCTTTTATACAGCTTATTATTTAGTCATTTTAATCAATAAATTAACCAAATAAAAAAATCTTTATAGTTCAGACCACTAGAATAAACAAATAAGCAATAGCTTGCCTCAGAGCACTTCAAGTTAGAGCTTTATCTGATTTTTATGATAATGTAAATAATATTTACATATAATGTGGAAAATATTACCATTTTATTACATGTGAGTTTCATTATTCTTACTCTAAAGGGTCAGATTTGAGACTGGAATCACAAATTAATTCGTGCCAGTTTCCTATTTTTCCTTTATTGTAACCAATCACATAAACTTCATCTCTAGCTCTTGTCACAGCGACGTATAATAACCTCAAATTTTCATTTTTTTGAATAAATTTTGCTTTTTCTTTAATTATTTTTACAAATTTATCGTCATACTGTGCTCCACTACTAAAAATCAAGCGGTTTCCGAGCCAAAAAATATTATCACGTGACAAATTCTCAGATTCAAATGCATCAGCAAGTATAATAATAGGGGCTTCTAAACCTTTTGCGGAATGTGCGGTGGTTATTCTAATTGCATTTTTATCAGCGCATGAATCTAGAACCTGTATTTTTTCTGCCTCAAACCAATGTAGAAATTCGAGTTCTCCAGCAAATTGGTGTTGTTGTTCAAAATTTGCTACAGCATTCAAAAAAGTTTTGATGGCAGTGTCAAAGCTATTCTTTTTATAATATTCAAAAGCCACTTGATAAAAAAATTGATAAAGAGAGCTATCCGCAAATAACTCTAGGAACTTCAAGAGCTTTTCTCTAGTAGGCTGATAACGATTGCCTTCACTTATACTTTGCCAGATAGTCCTTTTACCTCGATTAAAAGCAATTTTAAATATATCTTCCTCTTTAAAATTAAACAACGCAGATTTTAGTAAGTTAGCTAAGTTAAAATCATCTGCTTGATTTAAAATAAACTTCAAAAGCGAAAGCAAATCTAAAATTGTAACTTTATCCTTAAGAAAGAGCGAGCCACATGACACAAAAGGAATTTGATTTCTACTTAAAGCGTTACAGATATCATTATAAATCCTTCCTCTCTTCCTCAGGATAATCATTAAGTCATCTAACTCAAAATTTTTATTGCTGCCAAAAATAACACGCTGGTCTTTTAACCAATCCGATACTCTGGTGGCTATAAAACTGCCAATACTTTCTCTTTGTATTGAGGCCGATTCAGCCGGAATCATCCACTGAGAATCTAATAAAGTATTTTTTGTCTCATCATTTAGTTGCCAAGCTTGAAAATATGCTGGCGTATTTCTATAAGAGATATGGTTTTTATAGGAGGTATTAAACTGAGCTGTTATATCAGTTTTTATAAAGATATTATCCACCAACTCCAAAATTTCTTTTCCCGATCTAAATGAAATATTAAAATCAATTTCTACCCATTCTTTTAGAGCGTGCCGCGCTTTTTCTTTATAATATCTTGCAATATCGACAAAAATCTCTGGAGCTGCTCCTTGAAAGCCAAAAATAGATTGTTTCTGATCACCAACTATAAATATAGTTCTATTTTCCTCTTTAGCTCCAATTCCCGCAAAAAATTCTTCGCTAAGTAATTTAATGATTTGCCATTGGTAAGCATTTAAGTCTTGTGCTTCATCAACTAGTATATGATCTATTTCGCAATCTAGTTTCCAAAGTAACCAATGTCTATTTTCAGAAGTTTCTAGTAATTTTATTGTATTAATTAATAACTGGTCATAGTCTAACAATCCTTTTTCCCTTTTAAACTCTTCATAGTTTTTAAAAACTTCTTGCGCAAACCTAATAAAAGCAAAATTGTGTAGCGCAGCATTATAAGATTTTTTCGTTTGGATAATCTCATACACTTCTTCTTGATGCGCATAAAGTTGAGCTTGCATTCTCTCATTTAAGGATTTAGCTCCGCTAATTCGGCTTCTCTTTTTGTGATCTTGAGTCAGAAAAATATTTGCATACTCAAATAAATTTTCTTTTTTCTCTGCTAAAGAAGATATAAGCCAAGCTTTCATCAGCCGCCCTTCCTTTTCAGCTAAAGATTCCGCAATTAAGTACAAAGCCGGCATATCAAGCTGGACTATCCTTTTCTCCAGAAATATTTCCCAATCAAAATCTTGTTCAAAACCGAATAGCTGAAATATTTGTCCTAAAAGCCGTTCTTCAGTATCGATATCTTTTAAGTAATCATGAAATTTTGCATATTGGTTAATTAAATCAACCGTATATTCAAATAAAATTTGATTATTAAAAAGAAGCGCAAGCAGCCTGACTACTTTTTGTAAGAACTCAGATCGCATTGCTTCATAATAAGCTCTTTTTAATAGGCTATACTTTTCTGCATTACTAATAATTCTGTTGCCGTTCGTATCGTTCGTATATGCACTATCAATCTCTATATTTAAAATTCTCGCACAAAATGCATGCATCGTCTGAATTTTGATCTTCTGTGCTTCTAACAATAAGGTGCCGTACAAAGAACTAGCCAGGCTAAGCATAGACTCTGATATAGGCTCATCTATTAAATCTTCGAGCTCCCTTGCTAAATCTCCTTTTGATTCAGCACACCATTTTTTAGCTCTTCCCTTAAGCCTCTCTATCATCTCTTCAGCCGCTGCGTTTGTGAAGGTAACACATAGAATATTACTCAAGTTATTACCCTTCAATAGCAACCTTAACATTCTATCTATCAATACCTTAGTCTTGCCAGAACCAGCAGAGGCATTAACATATACTGAATAGTTAGGGTTAGAAGCTTGTTTTTGAATATGTAAATGGTTATTGCTCATACCTCCCCCCCTTCCTCAAAAAGAAATCATACCGCATTTGGTTTCTAAACCAAGTAGTTTGCCTTTTGGCGTAATTTCTTGTAAACTGCTGCGCTTTTTCTATAGCTTCTTCTTTAGTGGTCTTTCCTTCTAACCAATTAATTAATTCATAGAGCCCAAGAATTTTGGGATATTTTATACCAGGCTTCTGGTTCAGCAATGTCTCAACTTCATCGACTGCTCCCATCTTCAACATGGCTACGAATCGAGTGTTACAATTACGGTACAAAGACTCTCTTTCTATATCGACATTGATAATAAAAAATTCATCTCGGGGCAAGTACGGTTTAGTATCGCTTTGCCATTTTGACAAAGCTATCCGAGTCTCCAGGTAAACCGCTAGCCCTCTAGTAATTCTTTTTAGGTCAGAAGGGGCAAGTCTTCGAGCCAGGTCAGGATCGTAGGCAAATAAGCGTTTATGAAGAGATACAGAATCAGACGAACTTATCATCTCAGCCATCTTTCTTCTAGTGGATTCAGAAATACCTGGAATAAAGGCAAGCCCATCAACTAGTGATTTTATATAAAGACCGCTGCCTCCAACTATCACCGGGGCTCGCCTCTTTTCTTTACAGCTTGTAATTTCTCTTTTTACCCAGTCAAGCCATATAGCAACCGAATAGTGAGTATCCATTTCAATAATACTATACAGCCTATGAGGAGAATGGAGCTGATCTGAAAGATCAGGTTGAGCTGTTAAAATTGGTAATTCTTTATAAACCTGCATAGCATCAGAGTTTATGATAACTCCATCGACCTCTCTAGCTATATCTATCGCTAAAGCTGACTTACCGCTTGCCGTAGGGCCGCTTATAATGATAATTTTATCTTTAAGTTGAGAAAAATTAAGCACCGCTACAATTTTCTTAGAGCCATTATATAATTAACATCAACATTACGATCCAGGTACCATTCAGTAGTTAATGGATTAAATTTCATCCCCTTCATCTCAATAAAACTGCAGTTACTGCGGGATAAAATATCAACAATTGCGCTTGGCTCAACAAACTTATTCCAATCATGCCCACCTCGGGGTACCATCTTAAGAAGGTATTCAGCAATTAATATAGCCTGCATATATGACTTAAAGGTCTTATTGATTGTTGAAATAAAAATTATCCCCCCTGGCTTAGCAACTTGAGCCACAGATTCAAGAAATAAATTAAGATCTGCCACATGTTCTACTATCTCGAGTGTGCATACTACATTATATGAAACCCTTTCCTTAGCAAAATCCTCAATAGTTGATGTTACGTAATTTATATGATGATCGTTATGTTTTGCATAATCTTTAGCTATCTGGACATTTTCTGCGCAGGCGTCCAAACCAGTAACGTTAGCTCCAAGCCTGGATAGAGGGACAGATAAAATACCTCCCCCGCATCCAACATCAAGTATATCTAACTGATCAAGCCGATCGCCACTAATTAACTTTTCTTGTTGCAGTATAGTCCTAATGTAAGGGATTCTTGCCCTATTCATTAAGTGCAGTTGCTTAAGAGGCCCATCACAGTTCCACCAATTTGCAGCTAAATCTGCAAATTTTTTTACTTCTGTGGAATCAAATGTGCTTTTAGGCATTTCGCTCAATATTATCCATGATATATTGATTTAACAATCTCACTCCAAAGCCAGTTGCCCCTTTTGGGCAAATATCGTTACCGTGTTTGGTCCAGGTTACTCCAGCGATATCAAGGTGAGCCCAAGCACAGTCCTTAACAAACCTCTTTAAAAATTGTGCAGCTGTTGTGCTTCCCGCACCCCGTCCACTTTGCCCTGTATTTTTAATGTCAGCAGTATCAGAATTAATTTGCTTGTCATAAAAATCGTGAAGCGGCAATCTCCAAATTTGTTCTCCAACTTTGTCCGCTGCAGCGCACAAATTCCTAGCAAGCTCATCGCTATTTGAAAAAAGACCAGCATAATAATCCCCGAGCGCTATCACGATAGCTCCAGTTAATGTCGCTAAATCTATTAAATTTTTAGGCTTATATTGCTCTTGCACATACCACATAACATCTGCAAGTACCAAGCGTCCTTCGGCATCGGTATTGTCAACTTCAATGGTTTGTCCAGACATCGACACAACAACATCACTAGGTCTTTGAGCAGTACCAGATGGCATATTTTCGACTAATCCTATAGCTCCAATGACATTAGCTTTTGCCTTTCTGCTCGCTAATGCCATCACAGCACCCGTTACAACTCCGGCACCGCCCATATCGCATTTCATGTCAGCAACACCTTGGCTTGGCTTTAAGTTGATACCGCCGCTATCAAATGTGACTCCTTTACCAACAAGAGCGGTAACTTCATCTGGCCTAGAATTATTGCCATGCCATTCCATAATCACCACTCTTGGCTCATTAGCGCTACCTTGAGCTACTCCAAGTAAAGCACCCATTCTTAACGCTTGCAAGTCTTCTTTATTTAAAACAGTTACTTTAACCCCAAATGCCTTTAACTTTTCACATTCTTCTGCAAATGATATAGGAAATAAATTATTAGGCGGTTCTGAAACCAAATTTCTAGTCACTATTACCCCATTTAAAATTGCTTCTTGTTGAGCAAATGCGGTTTCATTTTTAGAAGTCGATAATATATTTACTTTTGCAAGAGTAAGTTCATGTTCTTCTTTTTTAGCAACATAATGCTTGTTAAATGCATAATTCTTAAGCTTAATTCCTATAGCCAAGTTTATTGCCAAGTCTACTTTAAACTCTTCCGCAGTATCGATCACTAAATCAGCTTCACTGATTTTCATTTGGTTTAATTTACTAGCAAGTGCGCCACCCGCACTTTGTACGGTTAAATTAGTTGCTTCAATAGTTTTACCAATACACAAGATAATTACTTGCTTTTGCTGGAATCCATGAGGCGCTAGAACAGTAACCATTTGGCCAGTTTTACCGCCAAACGCTCTATCAGCCTTAATAGCATTTGCTATATGATTGTGCCGGTCCAAATCAACCAAAGTTTTTGGCAAGCTTGCTGGCTCAGATATTAAAAAAATTGCTGTTTCTGAACTTAACTCTGAAAGCGGCTTAAAGGTAAAATTCATAATAAACCTCTATTTATTTTTTCTATAATAGAGATAATACAAACAAATAAATGCAGGTAAAGAGAGTAATGCTGAAAAATAAAAGAAATTTATCCAACCTAAGATAGAAACAACAAATCCTGCACTTGAACTAATTACTGTCCTACCAACAACTGCTAAAGAGCTAAGTATTGCGTAGTGAGTAGCGGCAAATTCTTTTTTAACAACAGTGCTTATATAAGCAACTAGGCTAGCATTGCTTAAGCCACTACAGAAATTCTCAACAGAGATTACTGCAATCAGTACAGAAGGATCATTTCCATAGCTAGCCTGCACCACAAACACTAAATTTGATACACACTGGAGTATAAGCCCAAGCACCAATATAAATCCCATGTTTTGATATTTAGCAATCAAGTAGCCCCCAATAAACATACCAACTATTGTAGTAAGAAAACCATAAAGCTTTATAATGCTCGCTATTTCAACTCTAGAAAATCCTATATCCATTAAGAAGGGAGTGGTAAGCATACCAATATATGCATCACTTAGTTTATACAAAAGTACTAAGCATATAATAACAAACCAATTTCTCTGTTTAATGAACTCTATGAAAGGATCGGCGAAGCTATGGCGTAACCACGCAATAAAATTACTATAAACTTTTCGCGATCTCCTAAGTAACGATGGCTCTCCATAGGCTAAAGCCGCTAGAGCTCCAGGTATTAGAAAAAGAGCTACAGAGGAATAAGCAATGGCCCAATTTAAATATTCTGCAATAAAAAGGCTGCCAGCGCTTGAGATCAACATCCCAATCCGATAGCCAAATGTAACCGCAGCTGCGCCCGATCCTTGCTCTTCATCTGTTAATATTTCAATCCTATATGCGTCGATTATAATATCCTGGGTTGCCGAGAGGAATGCTATGCAAAAAACTCCCGCACCTAAAATAAATAAATTAGGAGCTTGGGCCGCATAAAAGCCCACAAAAGTTATGGTAAAAAATAACAATATTTGAGTTAGTAGCAGCCACGCTGTCCTACGTCCTAAAACTTTGCTCAATATCGGCAAACTTAAGTTGTCAACCAATGGCGACCACAGGTACTTAAACGCATACGGAGTCGAAGCCAAACCAAATATTGCAATTTTTGCTATACCTATCCCGGTATCCATTAACATCGCGGACAAGGTTGAAGCAGATAATGAAAGAGGTAATCCGCTTGCGACGCCCAACATCACGATTACTAGCACCTTAGGCTTAAAATACAAAAACACAGCTAACACCCCCATAAAGTGGCGCATTTGGCGGGATTCGAACCCACGGCCTTCGCCTCCGGAGGGCGACGCTCTATCCACTGAGCTACAAATGCTGTAAATTATTCATAAGTTATAGTTATAACGTCATAATACTTAATTCCCTTTGGCGTCGCAACCTCTATTTGGTCGCCGACACTTTTGCCTAATAAAGCCTTTGCCAAAGGGGAGGAAATAGAAATCAAACCACTATTTAGGTCTGCTTCGTATTCACCAACTATTTGGTATTCGACTTCACTATCATTTTCCTCATTAAGCAAGGTTACTGTAGCACCAAATTTTATTTGACTTCCTGTCAATTCTTTTACATCTATTACTTCTGCTCTAGCAATTCTGCTTTCTAAGTCCGCAATTTTTGCCTCGATAAAACCTTGTTTCTCTCTTGCAGCAGTATACTCAGCGTTTTCTGACAAATCCCCATGTGCTCTTGCTTCAGCTATTGCAACTATTACCGCTGGCCGCTCTATACTTTTTAAGTGTGTCAACTCCTCTAACAACCTCTGATAACCCTTAGGCGTAATTGGAATTCTTTCGCTAGACATATCAATGAACCGATTAAAATTTTTATATATTTACTTAAATATAATGCAGAGGATCCGACAAGCCGGCCTTAGTAAATCCCTCAATTCTTAGCAAACACGCATCGCACTGACCGCATGGCCGCCCACTTTCATAGGGATTATAGCAAGATGTTGTCAATGAATAATCCACACCCAAACTTCTCCCCAGGATAATAATCTCAGATTTGCTAAGATGCAATAGTGGAGCGTAAATTTTAATTTCTCTCTGAATTCTGGCTTTAGCCAAGTTAATCATCCTTTCGTATGCAGATATATACTCAGGTCTGCAATCTGGGTAATTACTGTAATCAATTGCATTACAGCCGATAAATAGATTAGGAATATTTAATGCTTCAGCATACGCAAAAGCATACGAGAGAAAAATTGTGTTTCTACCATGAACATACGTAGGAGGAATCTGCCCACTTTTCAAATGATTTAGATCAGTATGTTTAGGTACTTCAAGAGCGCTAGTCAGCGAAGAGCCACCAAATACTGTTAGATCTATATCGATAATTTTATGTACCGCCGCATCATAAATCTTCGCTAAATTTTTTGCGGACTCGATCTCAAACAAATGCTTTTGGCCATATCTAAAGCTTAAGCAACAACACTCATATCCTTCCGACTTAGCGACCGCAAGAACAGTCGAAGAATCAAGCCCCCCACTTAATAATACTATAGCTTTCCTAGGCATACATTAAAGAAGATCCCTTTACCGCAAACAAAGTCCATGATAATGAAGGGCACAGTAACAAATAATAGCTTTATAAGCAATAAGATTCTATTCACAATAAAGTAGCATCAAAAATTTATGAAACCAATGCATAAGGTAATAGCCTTCCAGATCGATCCGCTGGAGAGCCTCAACATAGAAACTGACAGTAGTTTATTGCTAGCTATAGAAATGCAAAACAGAGGATATGAGATATTCTTTTATCAAGTAAAAGACCTCTATATTGAAAATAATGAAGTGTTTGCAAAAGGTTTTTTCGCCCATTTAGAGAAAGATTCTAAGTCATATTATTCAATAACCAACCATGCGGTCCTAAATTTAGCTGAAGTCTTACTAATTATGATCCGCCAGGATCCTCCTTTTGATATGAATTATATCACTTCAACCTATATACTAGATAAGTTAGGCGCCCATACTCCAGTTTTCAACAACCCAAGTAGTATAAGAAATCTCCCGGAAAAGTTCAGCCCACTAATATTCAAAAATTTTTTACCAGAATTCATTATCTCATCTGATCTTCATCTTATTGAGCATTTTATCCAACGGCATAACTTTGCTGTCTTAAAACCTCTTTATCAGCATGGCGGTAAAAATATCGTACTAACTAACGTAGACGAAGAAAATTTCCAGGCCACTATAAAGAATCACATAGAAAAATTCGGGCATATTGTTGTTCAGCAATTTATTCCTTCAGTTAGAAATAATGGTGATAAAAGAGTTATATTTTCAGCAGGCAAGCTGATAGGATTTTTTCAACGGTTGCCAAAATCAGGAGATTTTAGAAGTAACGCTGCTCTTGGAGGCAGTTTTGCTAAATGTGAGCTTACTATAAAAGAGCAGTTATTATGTAAAAAAATAGGCAAGTTCTTAGAAAAGAACAGTATAATTTTTGCAGGCATCGATATTCTTGGTGAAAAGTTAATTGAAATAAATATAACCTCACCAACAGGCTTAGCTATTTTAAATAAGCTGTACGGAGGGCTTCACGAAAAACTAGTAGTCAATACAATTGAAACAAAGGTTAATTATTGGTATAAGGCCAAAAAATAAAACAAGTACTAGTAATGCACGGATCATCAGATAATATAAAACGCAGAGGATTAATGTTGGTTATTTCAGCCCCCTCTGGTGCAGGAAAAACAACTTTGTCAAAATTACTAATTGAAAACGATCAGCATTTAAGAGCTTCGATTTCTGTTACCACTAGAAAGAAACGTCCTGGTGAAGTTGATGGCAAAGATTATCATTTTGTAGATACAGCTAAATTTAAACAGATGGTCAAGGATAACGCATTCATGGAATACGCTGAAATTTTTGGTAATTTTTATGGTACTCCCAAGGATGCAGTAGAAAAATTTTTAGAGGTGGGAGAAGATGTAGTCTTTGATATAGATTGGCAAGGACATAGGCGCCTTGTTGCAACTACAAGGGAAGATGTTACTAGTGTGTTTATACTCCCTCCTTCTAAACAAGAACTTTACAAACGACTTAAGTTACGCCATCATGATGAAGAAGGAGTGGCAGCCTTCAGGCAAGAAAGGGCCAACGATGAAATAAGTCACTGGCATGAATATGATTATGTTATAATTAATAAGGGTCTAAATGAAAGTTTTAATAAATTGCTTTCGATATTAAGAGCAGAACGCTTGAAAAAAAATAGAAGAACCGGCTTACCTGCTTTTATAAGAGACTTGCTAAAACAAGAAGTGTAATTTTTAATTTCATTATATGTACAAAAAATATTTGACTGCGATTATTAAATATTATATCTAGATCGTGCTCTTAGGTATAGGCTTGGTTCTTCCTCTAAGTTTAGGGGTTAGCTGCTGTTTCAATACCAGGATCCACAGTTATGTAAGTGTTAAACTTATTTTCCCTAAACAAATTAATTCCTTTATAAATTTTTCAATGAGCAACGATAATATGAGTTTAGAGCAACCAAAGAAACTAGGTATAAACAAAACAATCGCTCAAAGTAGTCATGGCACACCGGAACAAGGCACCGATTTTGAGCTTTCACCACCCCAAAATGAGCCTACAAAAAGTAGGAATTTCTCTAGAAAAAATTTTAGAAGAAAAAAAGAGAATGCCGAAGTTAGCCAAGAGTTAATCAAATCTGATAAAGAGAATGTGCAAGAAACTGATTCAGAATCCTTGTCTGACTTAGATTCGGACAAAAAAGATGAACCAGAGCAACACTCAAACATACCCGCTATGGCTTTTCATCTTAAGGACCTAAAGCGTAAGAACATAGAAGAATTGATGGAACTTGCCGAATCACTTGCAATTGATAATCCTAGCAACTTTCAAAAACATGACTTAGTTTTTGCTATACTTAAATGCCTAGCGGACAAAGGCGGAATTATAGTTGGAGAAGGTGTGCTAGAAATCCTACAGGACGGTTATGGGTTTCTGCGTTCAAGTGAAGCTAATTATGTCCCTGGACCTGACGACATATATGTTGCTCCCAATCAAATAAGAAGGTTTCTACTTAGAACTGGCGATACAATTATTGGTCCGATCAGGTCTCCTAAGAAAGGAGAACGTTACTTCGCCTTAACTGACGTAAATCAGATTAATGGTGCCGAAGCCATCAAAAGTAGGCATCGTATGCACTTTGACGATCTCGTTCCACTTTATCCTAATAAAAGAATCGTTTTAGAAACTAGTAGTGAAACCGGTTTAAAGGAATTGAGTGCGCGAATTATAGATATAGTTGCTCCTATTGGAAGAGGCCAAAGAGCATTAGTTGTGGCACCACCTAGAACTGGAAAAACCATACTAATGCAAAATATTGCGCACTCAATCACCACAAACTACCCAGATATTTATTTGCTCGTATTGCTAATTGACGAAAGACCGGAAGAAGTAACTGATATGTCTCGCTCAGTGTGTGGTGAAGTTGTAAGCTCAACATTTGATGAGCCTTCTAATAGGCACGTACAGCTTGCAGAAATGGTTATAGAAAAAGCTAAAAGGTTAGTTGAATCAAAAAAAGACGTAGTAATCTTGCTTGACTCCATAACCAGATTAGCTCGTGCTTATAATAACATTGCCCCTTCTTCAGGTAAGGTTTTAAGTGGTGGTGTTGATTCTAATGCACTACAAAGACCAAAAAGATTTTTTGGAGCTGCACGTAATATAGAAGAAGGGGGTTCATTAACAATTATTGCGACCGCATTAATTGAAACTGGATCTAGAATGGATGAAGTTATATTTGAGGAATTCAAGGGTACTGGTAACTCTGAAATTGTCTTGGATAGAAGAATCGCTGATAAAAGGGTATTTCCTGCTATTGATATCTCTAAATCTGGAACCAGGAAAGAAGATCTACTTGTAGATAAGGTCACATTAACTAAGATGTGGGTCTTGCGTCGTATTTTAAATCCAATGGGTACAACAGAAGCAGTAGAATTTTTAATAGATAAATTAAAATACTCTAAATCAAATGATGACTTCTTCGAGCAAATGAATACTTATAATCCTCCGAAAGTTAAAAATAATAATTTTTAATGCAAATACTGCAAAGGTCAGCTCATGCAAAGATTAATTTGTTTTTGCATATAGTTGGCCAAAGAGGGGATAGCTATCATTTGTTAGAAAGCCTTTTTGCTAGGCTTAAAGTGCATGATACGGTTACTGTGCAACAGTATAACGAGTTAATTTGTAATACTATTGGTCACGCAATAAATGGAACCAATATTGCAATAAGAGCGGCAGAGAAGTTAAAAGACTTTGTTAATTTAGACTTATCACAGAAGTTAGCCTTCCCGAGCAACACTATACTTGGCGCTAATATTACTATAAACAAACGTATTCCAATAGGTGCAGGTCTAGGAGGCGGTTCCGCAGATGCAGCTGCTGTTCTTAAATTACTAGTCAAGATTTGGAATATCAAGATTAATAAAAAGGATTTAAGCGAAATAGCGCTTAGTATTGGGGCAGACGCTCCTTTTTGTTTACAAGATAAAGCTGCGTTTGTTACTGGTATTGGAGAGAAAATAAGTGAGCCTCTGGAGTTGGGTCGTAAGCTTGATTTAGTTCTAATAAATCCCGGATATGAAATTCTAGCAAAAGACATTTATTGTCTAGTGAAAAAATACTCTCCTCTTCTTGATAGGGAGAATCTCTATGAACTGATTTTCAAGGGCAGAAATGATCTAGAAGAGATAGCTCTGGAGATGTGTAAAGACTTAATCGAGGTAAAAACTGCATTAAGAGAGCAAAAAAATGTGAGAGTAGTAAGAATGTCTGGAAGTGGGCCAACTTATTTTGCTATTTTTGACAATGCAAATTTAGCAGAACTTGCCAAAAACAATCTTATTAAAGAGCATCCAAATTGGTTGATTTGGCAAGATCGGGTTTGGATTTAGTATCTTTAAAGTCATCAATGCAGCTCTATTCACTGGCATTGTCTAATATTTATAGGTAGAAGTTTCAAATCCGTCAAATGCCTATGGAAGAAGAGGGTAAGAGTAGCGCAAAGCATCCTCAGGAATTTGCTGTAGCGCTTCGTTCTTCGATTAAAACTAGCTAGATAATGCCTCTTAAAGAATTCTTTGATTCTACCAATGGGGTCTCAGCCTTTGTTTTGTGACGGTGCGTGGAGATTTTATAGTATTCGTAAACGCTGTAATCATCTGTACATGCTCAATTTATAACGTTCCTCAAAGCCTAAATGACAGGTTCAGGTGGGTTGCCTTGCTCCCGTCAACCTACCTTCAAAATCAATAATTTCACCCGCTCCTCTATCAACAGCAATCAATATAAAGGTGTACTCCCACTTCCATTCTTTGGTCTTTTTTTATATATGTGCACAGCTCGTCAATCTCTAGGACCTCGATATCCTTAAGTGACTTTGTGCTGTTGCAAGCTCTTATCTAACTTTTCTTGCACATAGCGCCCCCCGTCCTTCGATCCATGAAGATATTTGGCTGTTATGGATTCCAGTCAGTCTCTCTATCGTCCTAATCCCGCAGTCCTCAAGGTTAGGTTTTAAGTCTATCATTCATAGTGTATTCTGCCGCTTATCACCTTCTCGGTAATTCTTTTTGCAATTCTTGCACCTATTTACCTCTTGCTGTCCACAATGTACCACACCATTCTTCACCTGCTCGCTAGAGCCGCAATATTTACACTTGATTGTCATTTCCTACTCCACCCATTCTACTACGAAGATATCATACCCTCTTATTGCCGTTATAATTACCAGGCATTGCCCATTCAATAATGGACTTTTGTTTGTCAAAATTGTTGTTTATTGTTATAATGATTGGCGAAACTAATTTTTCAGTGAAAATTATATGCGGCTGTGGTGGAATGGTAGACACGCAACGTTGAGGTCGTTGTTCCGAGAGGATTGAAAGTTCAAGTCTTTTCAGCCGCACCACCTTACAATAAGTACCTATATGCTAGATCAGAACTTTACTATAACTCAAAATGCAGAGCATAAAATAAAAGAACTCCTAGTCACTGAAGCTCCTGAGTCTCGGTTTCGGATTAGAGTTCTAGGAGGAGGTTGTTCTGGTTTTAAATATGATTATAAGTTTGATAGCAACCTTGCAAAAACCGATAAGTTTTTTGCTAATGGTCTAATAGTGATTGATGAATTATCCTTAACTCTTCTTGTGAATAGCGTACTGGATTATCATGAAGATTTAGGTGGTGCTGGATTCGTAGTAAAAAACCCTAATACCTCAGCTAAATGCGGTTGTGGTAATTCCTTTTCTATATAGAGTAACTTGTCTGATAATAAAAAAGTATCAATATACGTACACTGGCCATTTTGTGAATCAAAGTGTCCCTATTGTGACTTTAATAGTCATGTCAGAGAATTAATAGACGAAGAGATGGTACTACAATGTTATTTACAAGAAATATCTCTATATAAGGATATTGTCTCGGCTAAAAAAATTAAAAGTATCTTTTTTGGCGGCGGCACTCCATCCTTAGCTTCTCCTAAAATGTTTGCTAGTATTTTAGAATTTACAAATTCCATTGGGATAATTGATAATCACACTGAAATTACAATCGAGGCTAATCCTGGTTCTTCAGAAACTATGAAATTCATTGAATTTGCACGTGCTGGAATTAACAGAGTATCCATCGGCGTACAAAGTTTTGATGATAAGGCCTTAAGATTTTTAGGTAGAAAACATAATGCATCAGCGGCAAAAAAGTCTATTGAGCATGCAGATAAAGCTTTCAAAAACTATTCATTTGATATGATCTACGCCCTGCCCTGGCATACTGAAGAAAATTGGGCCGAAGAACTCAATTCAGCTTTAGAATATGCCAAATATCACATCTCTCTTTATCAATTAACTATTGAAAAGGGAACAAAATTTTTTAAAGATTACACCTTAAAAAAATTTCATCTCCCCCAAGAAGAGTTAGCGGCTGATTTATATAGCATTACCAATAATATACTAGCCAAAAATAATTTTAAGCAATATGAAATTTCTAATTATGCACGGAATCCCTTCTATTGTCAGCATAATCTAGTTTACTGGCAGTACAACAATTACTTAGGAATTGGTCCAGGAGCCCATGGGAGAATATCCATAAATGGTGAGAAATTTGCCACGGTAAATGTGCATATGCCTGAAAAATGGATAGAGTTAGCTTCAAAAAAACAATTTCCATACCAAAGTAAAGAATTATTAACCGCCGATGATCAAACGAAAGAAAAATTGATTATGGGACTTAGACTAGTTGACGGAATACTTTTTGACGAATTTAAAAATGATGAAACACTTCAGAGTAGAATTAATAAAATGACAGTAGAAAATCTCTTAAAGATAAAAAATGGCCGAGTATCGGCCACCAAAAGAGGACTATTGGTCTTAAACAGCATCATCAATTTATTGTTTTAGAATTGAGTTAATTCTATCTAATGGAAAAATAAATTGCCAAAAAATGTTTTTTAGCTTAGAAAATCGTATAAATATAATTATTGACATATATGTTATCGAGCCTTTTATCCATATTTTCTTCCAACATGGCCATAGACCTTGGAACTGCGAACACTTTAGTATACGTGCCGGGCAAAGGCATCATCCTCAAAGAGCCATCTGTCGTTGCTATGCTAAACCATAAAGGCAGCATGATTCCTTACGCCTTTGGGTATGAAGCAAAAATGATGTTGGGCCGAACTCCTTCTGAAATACAAGCGATTAGACCTTTAAAAGATGGAGTGATTGCTGATTTCAAAGGAGCGGAAGAAATGATAAAGCACTTTATTAGTTGCGTTCATAATAAAAAGAGCTTTCTGGCGAGGCCTCTAGTCATTGTTTGTGTTCCATATGGCGCAACAGCTGTGGAGAAAAGAGCTATATACGACGCAGTAGAAGGAGCAGGAGCTAGAGAAGTGTATTTAATAGAAGAGCCAATGGCCGCTGCAATAGGCGCTAATCTACCAGTTACCGAACCGACCGGCTCAATGGTTGTAGATATAGGTGGCGGTACAACTGAAGTAGGCATAGTTTCACTAGGTGGAGTAGTAACTGCGAGGTCAGTTAGAGTCGGGGGGGACGCTATGGATGAAGCTATTATAAATTATATTAGAAGATATCATAATTTGCTTATCGGAGAATCAACTGCAGAACGCATCAAAAAAGAAATTGGCTCTGCGCATTATCCTGAAGGCGAGCCTCGTAGCATGAAGATAAAGGGCCGCGATCTTTTAAATGGCGTACCTAAAGAAATAGTTCTAACGGAAGATAAAATTGCTGAAAGTTTAGCTGAACCAATTAATCAAATCATTACAGCCGTAAAGGTACTCCTTGAATCTGCTCCTCCTGAATTGGCCTCTGATATAGTAACCAGAGGTATTATGTTGACAGGTGGTGGCGCTCTTCTTACCGGCTTAGATAGGGTAATACAGAATGCAACTGGCCTTGCAACATTTGTTTCTGACGACCCACTTAGTTGTGTTGCAACTGGAGCAGGTAGAGTTTTAGAAAACTTTAATGCCCTAAAACACGTATTATTAAAACAAGATTGATCATCAAATAAATGAATTTAAATTTTAAGGAATTAAAAAAGGAACTGCTTTTTCTTCCTCTAGGTGGCTCTGGAGAAGTAGGAATGAACCTCAACGTATACCATTATAAAGGCAAATGGCTCATAGTTGATATGGGTATAGGATTTGCAGACAACCATTTTCCTGGAGTCGAAATTATAGTACCAAATATTAATTTTCTAATAGAGAAACGCAAGGACATAGTTGGTATACTTCTAACTCATGCACATGAAGATCATATAGGCGCGGTACCATACCTGTGGTCTGAAATTCAGATTCCAATTTATACCAGTAATTTCACCGCCACTGTTTTAAAAGCCAAACTAAATGAGCATGGACTAAGTGGTAAAGCCCCAATTCATATACTCAAAAATAATAGCAAGATTGATATAGGCCCCTTCAATATAGAGCTTATTAATATTACCCATTCCATATTAGAAAATAATGGGATTATGATTCGAACAAAAGCCGGTAACATTTTCCATACCGGAGATTGGAAAATCGATGACAATCCTACTTTGGGCGAATTAACTGATGAAAAACGCTTAAAAGAACTGGGCAAAGAAGGAGTTTTAGCTGTGATTGGTGATTCCACCAATATTTTCAATGAAGGCAGATCTGGCTCAGAAGGTGACTTAGAAAAAAGCCTCGCCACCTTAATCAGCGATTGTAAAGAGGGTATGGTAGTAGTCACAACTTTTGCCTCTAATGCAGCCAGGCTTTATTCTATCGCAAAGGCTGCTAAAAAAGCCAAAAGAAGAGTTACTCTAACAGGCCGTTCTTTATGGCGTATGTATAGAGCCGCAAGGGATTGTGGCTATTTAGATGATATAGATGAATTCTTGGATGAAAAAGGAATTCAAGGCTTAAGTAGAGAAGAAATACTCATTATTTCAACTGGTTGCCAAGGAGAACCTTTAGCTGCTGTTAGTAAGCTCGCCAATAATTCTCATCAATTTCTAAAGCTAATACCTGGCGACACTATTATCTTTTCTTCCAAAATAATTCCTGGCAATGATAGAAAAATTTTTGACTTATTTAATAAATTTTGCAAAATGGGAGTGGAAGTTTTAACCGAAAGAGATCGTTTTGTGCATGTTTCCGGCCACCCTGGTCAGGAAGAAGTCGCTATGATGTACAAGTATTTAAAGCCCAAAATAGCAATTCCAGTGCACGGAGAAGCAGTTCACATACATGCTCACGCTAAGTTCGCCAAACAGAATGGATGCAGATATTCAATAGAGGTTACTAATGGAGAGGTATTAAAACTAAGCGAAGAGGGACCTGAAAAGATTGGGCGAGTTGAAGCGGGCTATATGCTAATAGATGGAGAAAGTATTCTAGATGGAGCTAGTCCAGTAATTAAATCTCGCCTCAAAATACGAGATAATGGAGCTGTATTCGTCACTCTCAACCTTTTAGCAAAAGGAAAAAGATCTGAGATATTAGAAGCCCACGTTTCAGCCACTGGACTACTAGATAAAACCGATGATAGGGAATTAATAAAAACTATAGAGGAAGAAATAGCTAGTCTTTCTATTAATAATGAGATCAACTCTGACATAGAAAAACGAGTTGTTAGTTTTGTTAAAAAAATTATAAAAAAGGAATTAAATAAATTCCCAGAAATCGCGGTACACATAATAAAATAGTAGTAACTAAATTTAACTTATTAAACCATCGTTCTTTATTACTATAAAATATCGTGACATATTTTGTAATTGCAGTATAATTCGCACGATTTTTTTAACTGTGTGAGAGAATTATGAATCAAAATAAAAAAGAAGAAGGTATATTGCTGCGGCTCTGGCAAATGCTTTGTCCTATTAAAATGTCAGAGGCGAAAAAATTTATCCCGATGACATTAATGATGTTTTTTATATTGTTTAATTTTAGTACATTAAGGCCCCTAAAAGACAGTTTAGTTATACCAAACTTAGGAGCCGAAGTTATAAGTTTCGTTAAGTTGTGGTGTGTTCTTCCATCAGCGATACTTTTTACTATAATTTATATGAAGTTAAGCAATGTAATGGACTATGAAAAATTGTTCTACGCTGTAACTTCCTTCTTTATAGTATTTTTTGCTATCTTTGCTATTGTACTTTATCCTTATCGTGATGTTGTTCATCCAGATCCTGAAACGATTAAAAATTTAGCACATCAATTACCAAACCTGAAGTGGTTAATTCTGCTAGCAGGTAGATGGTCCTTTGCTTTATTTTATATCTTTGCTGAGCTCTGGGGGGCTGCAATGATTAACTTGATGTTTTGGCAGTTTGCCAACCGTATTACCAAAACCGAAGAAGCAAAACGGTTTTATTCTATGTTTGGCTTGATAGGAAATGTTGGTCTAATTTTTGCGGGTAACGCCGTGATACAATTTTCCAAAATGTCTACAGAGGCTGGCAATGATAATGATCTTATCGTATTTTCAATGGCCGCTCTAATTATTTCTGGTCTTTTAGTAATGGCCATATATAGATGGATGAATGTACATGTTTTAACTGACCCGAGATACTATACTCCTAAAGCTGGCGAAGGAAAGAGGAAACTAAAATTATCCGTTTCAGAGAGTATTAAGTTGATATTCCATTCTAGATACCTTGGTTTCATAGTACTATTAGTACTTTGCTATGGAACAACTATTAACTTGGTAGAAGGACCTTGGAAAGCAAAAATTCGTGAGCTTTATCCAACCCAAAATGAATATGCTCACTTCATGGGAGAATTTATTCAGTGGACAGGAATTGTCACTATACTATTTATGATCCTTGGTAGTAATATCTTAAAAAATGTACGCTGGTTTACCGCTGCAATTATTACTCCTCTAATGATCTTAATAACTGGTGGAGGTTTCTTTGCATTCGTTATTTTTGAAAAAGAGTTAGCGCCATGGATGGAAGATTTCATGAAAATGAGCCCAATAGTCATCGCAGTATTTTTAGGTGCTCTACAAAATGTATTAAGTAAGGCAACAAAATACACTATGTTTGATGCAACAAAAGAAATGGCGTTTATTCCATTAGATGACGAATTAAAAAGCAAAGGTAAGGCAGCGGTAGATGTTGTTGGAGGAAGGCTAGCCAAATCTGGCGGAGCTATAATCCAATCCTCTATATTTATGCTTTTCCCTATGGCAACATTCTCAACCATTACTCCAACACTTACCGGAATATTTTTATTCTTAATGATCTGTTGGATACTTGCGGTTAGAGGCTTAAATAAGGACTATACTTTGCTTGTTAATAAAAGAGACTAATACTAATAAATAGTTTTACCCAAACTTATAGCCTATCTTTGCTTTAAAGCATCGGTAGGCTATTTTTACTTTTCTAAAGTACCCTACTCAACATGCAAAAATCTAATTATAGAGTTGGTATAGAAGCTGAAGAGCTTGTTGAGAGATATCTAATAGATTTGGGATATAAAATTATTAAAAAAAGATGGAAAGGTAAGTTTGGCGAGATAGATATTATTGCAATTCAGGCGCATTCCCTTTTATTTGTTGAAGTGAAATGCAGAAAAAATTACTTAACTAACGAAGTAATCTTTACTAAACAACAGAAAAGAAATTCTCTAGCCGCCTTAGATTTCTTAAGTCTTAAGTCAATTCGAATGCAAAAATCTTGATATTCGGTATGGCTGTGCCGTTGCCTCTGATATCATGTGTTAAATCATGCAGCGCTATGGAGGGCCTTGTAGGCATTAAGCACTATATGAAAGCATTGGGAGCCCCCAACTGGTAGTGAAATTTAGTCGGTTCTTCTGGCTTAAGTTACGTAGGCTGGATCTGGCAGAGGTAGCATCTTTGTAGATGTATGTCAAAGCAATATATATAACGATCAGAAAGTTAGCTTTATCAGACACTTCAACAGTGAGCGTGATAAAATAGTTCTCTTTTGTAATGACCGAGAGATTGATTCTAGTGATGTGGAGTTCTGCTATTCTCCTAACATAAAGCTCGTTTTCTGATTGTAAAAGGTGTAGACGACAGAGCTCCCCATGTTCAATGCCTAAAAGAGGGGCCCATAGCAGCGCTAGAATATGGCATGGTGGGATCCCCCCCGGCACAGCGCGGGGTTTTTTATTGGCAGCCATCGCTATCCTCGGCAATAGTTTACTTAATGCAAGGGCGTGGAGAGGGAAAAAGTTAGACCTTAAGCCCAACGCTTTACTTTAACTTCGTATTATCTTTTCTCTTAACTCCTTCATCAAATCTTGGTAATAATGAATATTGTGCCAAGTCATTAGAATGGATCCGAGTATTTCCTTAGCCCTGACTAGGTGACGCAAGTAAGCTCGATGAAAATTACTACAAGTATAGCAACTGCATTCGGAGTCTAAGGGCCTGATATCTTCCACATATTGTGCATTTCGTATATTAATAGTGCCATTTCGCACAAATGCTTGTCCGTTCCTTCCTGATCTTGTTGGAATGACACAATCAAACATATCAACTCCTCTTTCAACTGCTCCTACAACATCAGATGGTTTTCCAACCCCCATTAGGTAACGAGGCTTAAATTTAGGTAGTAGAGGAATAGTATAATCTAAGACATCAAACATTACTGCTTGCGGCTCTCCTACGGCAAGCCCGCCTATTGCATATCCATCAAAATCTATAGCAGATAAAAAATTTGCTGAAGATTCTCTCAACTCTTGATAAGCGCTTCCTTGTACTATAGCAAAAATCCCATAACCATCCTTATTTTGATAACTGTTTTTTGATCTTAATGCCCAGCGCATGGATAACTCCATAGCCCTCTTGGCTTCTTGAAAAGTTGCAGGGTAGGGTATGCACTCGTCAAAGGCCATCGTGATAGTGCTACCTAGTTTGTGCTGGATTTGAATGGAGTATTCGGGAGTTAGATTATACTTATGGCCATCTATATGTGATCGAAACATAACCCCTTCTTCGGTAACTTTACGTAAAGATGCCAAAGACATCACTTGGAAGCCGCCAGAATCCGTTAAAATAGGCTTTTGCCAATTCATAAATTTATGTAAACCACCTAATCTCTCAATTCTATCTTCGCCTGGACGGAGCATTAAATGATAAGTATTAGAAAGAACTATTTCAGTCCCTGTACTGGAAATGGCATCTGGTGTCATAGCCTTGACTGCTGCTAAAGTTCCAACTGGCATAAAGGCTGGAGTGTTGATGACACCGTGAGCGGTTTCTATAAAGCCGACTCGTGTCTTGCCAACCTCTTTTATAAGAGTAAATTTTACTGCCATGGCACAAATCTAGAAGTTTGGCAGTGATATATCATATACTTCTACTTTATGAACCTTTTGTAGGTGTAAAAAATAATCATTCAAAATTACATCCTGGAGATTATTAAGTTTTGCTGCTTCCTGCTTTGCAGCCTTTTTAATCTCAGTATCAGATAACTTTTGCGCTGATAAAATTTTTACAAAGAATTGCTCATCAGGTGCAGCTTCAAAAATTCTTGTAACTTGGTTTACCGGTGTATTGAATATTTCGAGCAAATCCTCAGTATTAAATTCTTTATTACTATTAATCGATAAGAATTTTTTAGTAATTTTGATTCCAGGTTCTACAAATTTTTCGCCTCTTGCAACTCGCTCTCTGACGCTGTTCATTACAGAAACAGCCATCTTTTTTTGAACTCCCTCTTTCCATATGGCTGCCAGTTTATCTTTTATTTGGTCAAAGACTATAATGTATGAAGGCTCTATTTTATTTACTTTAACCACAAAGCTTTCACTATCTGGAAGAGAAGAGATAACTCCGGACGTCACGCCTTCCTGAATAGAAAACGCTGTATTTAAGAATACCCTGTTTTGCAAAATATTTTTTTCGTCATATTTTTGTATGTCAAAGGTGATGGTAGCATTCTGCAGCTTTAAGCCATATGATGCAGCGATTGCTTCTATAGGTATATTTTGAGTGATATCACGTTCAATACCTTGAATCTTCTTCAAGTACCTGTCATAACAGCGCTGCTCTGTGATTTGCCGTCCTATCTCTTTCCTAACAACTTCCATGGGCTGTATAAATTCAGGAACGATATCAACGACCTTAAAAATGCACCATCCAAAAGGGGTAATGATCGGCTTACTAATTTCGTTTTGCCTTAATGAAAAAATAATATTAGCAACATCTTCACTAAATCCATCTCTACTCATAGCCTGACTATTTAAGCCTATTTCTTGTTTCAAGGATTTTGCTAAGCTTACAAAATCTCCTCCAGCGGTCAATTTATCATAATTCAATTTAGCTTGCTTTTCATCAGCAAAAACCATTTTTAAAAATTTGCGCTTTTCTGGTAATACAAATAGATAAGAACGCTCCTTGTAAAAATTCTCTAACTCTTCTTGCGAAATTTTTTCTTGGACTTTATCTGCATCTTCTAAATTAAATTTAAAAAATGTAACCGCTCTTTTTTCTGGAACAGTAAAAAGCTCTTTGTTAGTTTCAAGAACCTTCTGCAACTCATCATCAGTTGGCCCACTCTTCACGTCAAAATGATAGATATTAGGCTGATATATCTCGATTTCCCTTTTTGAATATAATGCCTGAGTTATTTGCTCTAACAGGGTATTATTTAGTAGATTGCCTGACGAAATTACTTCAACTAAGACCTTCTGGGCCAACTCTTCTCTAATTTTTTCAATAAAAAAGGTTTCTGAGATGTTCATCTTTTTCAAAAAATCAGTTAGTAGATCCTTATCAAACCTCCCATCTCTCATGAAACCTGGCATGTTGTTAATTATTTCGTATTTTACAGCATCATCTCCTACAGAGATACCTAATCGCCTAACTTCTTCTTTAAGCAAAGCAGAGTTTATTAATTGCTTTAAGAATAAATCCTGTAATTCTCTACTATTAATTCCGTACACTTGTTTATATTCATCCCCTAATCTATCAAATTGGGCACGATAAAACTTTCCCCATTCAGATTTTGTATACTCGACATTTCCGACTTTGAAGGCCATATATGTTTTGGAACCCCTTAGTATATATCCGACCTCCCACAGTATAAAGGTCAAAACAAGTAATCCTAAAAATATTTTGGTTATTATATGATTTAAACTTTTTCTTAAAGCTGCCAGCATTTTAAAAATCTCCCAGTTTTAAAGTAAGAAAGGAGTAAACCCCACCCCTCTTACTTGTTAATATTATCAATTATTTTTAATTACCATTACTTTTTAATACCTTTATCATTTTTTGATGGAATTGCGTCAAATTTCACAGCAACCGCTGGCAAGGATTTATTTAATTCCTCTATAATAGAATCAGTAATTTCTAACTCTTTGTTATTATAGATCATATGAATCTTAGCCATAACCATATCTAACTTTTTCTCCATAGCTTTTGCTTGAATAATATCGGTGATCTTTTTTTCGAGCACTTTCATTGCCTCTGAATAGGCTTTGTCCAAACTCATCCTATCCATATAAGCGCTTTCTTGAGCTTTCTCAGCTTCTAATTCAAACTCCTTAGTCTTTTTTCCATAAGCTTCACTCGATAAAACTAATTTCTGTGATTCTATTTCCTTATACTTTTTCTGAAGGTTTTCTTGCATTTTTGCAGCGCTATTTTTAAATAGAGTGGCCTTTTTTTCGACCTGGCCAGTAATATCTTTGTAAGCTAAAGAAGATTCGATGATCTTTTGTCCATCTACTACTGCTATTTTTATTCCTGCTCTTGCGGAGATAGCAAGATTGCTCAATAAAAGCACAGATATAATTAACGTCAATTTTTTCATTTTTTACCTAAATATAATTATTAATAAAACTAAAACATCCCACCTATACTAAGAGTGACTCTTTGAGGATTGTCAAATTTTTCTTTAGCTATTGGAATGCCATAATTCAATTTTATTTTTCCAAGAGGTGAACGCCACACTATACCCACTCCATAAGCTGATCTAATATCGGAGCTTTGATCAACTTTAGCATCAGTAATTGCAGGATTAAGGTCATAGTCAAACATAGAAGCAGCATCAATAAAGGCAACACCATTTAACCCTATTTCTTCTGGTAATCCTAATGGAAAAGAGATTTCCGCGGTGCCAGAACAATAGTTTTTAGCACCAATGGAGTTACCAGTTTTTCTATCTCTTGGAGAGATGCCATTAGGCCCAAAACCTCGTAGGTAATCCTGTTCTAAGTATAAATTATCCATTAATCTAACTCTTTTATTACCCAGTCCTCTAATGGCTGCAGCTCTGGCAGACAAATTAAGCACTATGCTTTTTTATAAAGGGGAAAAACATATCAGCTATAACTTGGTGTTTAATGTAATGAGTATCGCCGCCAAGTCCTGCTAAGTCTTGCATTAATGTAAATCTTACGCCTTTAGTAGGTCTTATTCTGCTATCAAGCGTGCCCCAAGAAAAAGTTTGTCCAAGAGAAGAGTTATATGCAATTCCACTGAAATCCTGGACTGTTAAGGATTTTGAGCCGCCAGATTGCGATATATCAAAGCGTTTTAAATTGTACCGTAAGCCATGGTACAAGCCATGTAAAAGCTCATATTGCATACGCAAGCCTCCACTTGTTTCTTGATGAGAATATTTTGAGTACTTATCAATCACCTTGCCTGTATATAGATCAAATCCAGAATCTATTGGTTGATTGAAAAAGCCTGATTCTGTAAAACTAAAAATTGCCTGTTCTGCTTGTGAAGCCTTACTTAAAACCAATTCAACAGCTTGGCCTTTTCCTAGAAAGTTATTCTCGGCTACGGATACAGATCCCATAAATCCTGTTTGGTCATTATAACCTATTAAAAAATTCATTGACCCTGTACTCGTTTCTTTAACATTAATATCAATATCGACTTTATCAGGGAAGGCGGTACGTTTGTTTTTAAAATCAACTGAACTGAAATAGCCTAAGTTAATAATTTCCATCTTTGATTTTTCTATTAACGTATTGCTGTAGTAATCCCCTTCTTCTATTTTCATTTTTCTTCTGATTACCTTATCCATCGTTCGGTTATTATCGTTTATATTAATTTTATTTATATAAAATTTCATTCCTTCCCTTATCATAAAACGTACTATAGCATAACCAGTTTCTGAATTTTTAATCACATCATGGGTCACCTCAGAAAAGGCATAGCCATTAGCGCCTAAATATTTGGTCATCGCTTCTTCAGATGCTTCTATATCTTGCAAATTAAGTGTAGCATTTTTCGTTAAGCTAATTTTTTCTAAGAGCTTATCCTTAGGCAACCCTTTAACATTTGTAAGGACAGAAAAATCCTGTACCTTATATTTTTTTCCTTCTTCAATTAGGAAGGTTATTATAAAACCATCTCGAGAAGGTGCAAGCTCTGCGGTCGTATTTTTGATTTCGAAATCGAAATAACCATTGCATTGGTAAAAGCGCTTGAGTAACTCTTGATCCATATGCAATTTATCGGGGTCATGCATATCTGCAGAGGAAAAAAATCTATAAAAAGCGTATTCCTTGGACAAGATATGCTCTTTTAGTTCTTCAGTAGTAAAATTTTCGTTTCCAACAAAATTTATTCTTTTAATTTTAGCCTTCTGACCTTGCTTAATTTCATATACCAAATCAACCTTATTTTCTGGTAGCTTAATAATTTTGGGCTCAACGAAAACCTCATAATAGCCTTGTTTGTTGTAAGCAGTTTCTATTGCTTTACTGTCTAAATGGATCTGAGACGGAAGATAAATAGCTTTAGGTTGAAGTTTGGTTACTTTCTTTAGAGAATCATCGCTAATCGCTTTATTTCCTTCGAAGGCAATTTTGCGTATTAAGGGATTTTCTTCAACTGTTACTATTATGTTAGCCCCCTTTTTTTCTATTCTGACATCAGAAAAAAACGATGTCGTATACAAACTTTTTATAGCAGCCTCTATTTGATTGGAGGTTGCATCAGCAGTATTAGTGATACCTGAATAAGTTATTACAGTCTCTTTAGGTATCCGAGTGTTACCTTTTACTATAATTTCCCCACCATAACTATTAGCAGAAACAGTATTAAATATAATCAAAATAATTAACTTTAAACAAAGCGCTTTTAAAAAATTCATCTTCCCTTTTTACACAATAAACTTATAACAGACTTATAACATCATTAGAAATCGCTACCAACATTAGCGTTGTTAAAATAATGAATCCTATCCTGAAAGTAACAATTTTAGTATTTTTATTCAGGGGTTTTCCATTAATTGCTTCTATAAAATAAAAAAGCAATCTGCCGCCATCTAGCATAGGTATAGGTAACAGATTAACGAGACCCAGGTTTAACGAAATCAATGCAATAAACCAAATGAAGGAAACAAAACTTTGAGAAGCAGCTTTAGAAGAATATTCGGCAATTTTAATGGGACCACCAATATTTTCTAGTCCACTCTCTCCTCTTACCATATCAAAAATTCCCACAAGCATCGCTTTTGACATGAAATATATATGCTTAGCACTATTAGCTAGCGCTTTTACAATAGTCGCATTTTCAATTTTGGTTTCAAAAATGACTCCTAAAATCCGAGTACGGTTTTTTTCAAATGGTAATTTAAATTGTGTGGAAAATTCTTGGTTATCCCTTAAAAATTTTAAGCAGACTTCTTCTTCTCCAGAATTCAAAACCCGCTTAAATTCTTCGCCATTGGTGATTTTTTGATTGTTTATCTCTATTATTCTATCATTCTGTTTTAAGCCCATGGCAGAGGCTACTGAATGCTCTTGTACTGAATTGATCTTTAAATCTAATGTTGGTACGCCAATCATCATAAAGACTACAGCAAAGCATAGGAAAGATAAGACATAATTAGCTAAGGGCCCTGCAAAGACCACTAAAGCCTGTTGCTTTAAAGATTTGCAATAGAAAGATTTGTTTTTTTCTTCTTTACTCATATTACGTATCTTTTCTGGGTCAACAAAGCTTGGGTCGACATCATCGCCATAAAGCCTTACGTATCCTCCTAGAGGAATTGCTGATAAAATCCATTCAGTGTCTTTCTTATCTCTATATTTAAACAAGGCTGGCCCGAAACCCAACGAAAACTTCTGAACTTCAATGCCATAGTGTCTAGCGAAATAAAAATGCCCAAATTCATGCACAAAAACTACTATAGAAATAACTACAATAAACCACAATAACTGTTCCAAATTTCAAATAAAAAAATCGCTCTAACTGAAAGAGATGATAGCACAAATTGATTTTTTTTACAATAGAAATAAGTTATGCAGCTGAAGAAATAGAAGCGCTTTTAGTTTCAAAAATTTTGTGTAGTAAAAGATTATTTAGTTGATGTCCTGACTTAACCGCTTTTATCTTACCTTTAATTCTAGCCCCTGCTAGATATAGATCGCCAATACAGTCTAGTATCTTATGGCGAACAAACTCATTTTTGTAACGCAATCCTTCTTTGTTTAATATACCATCTTCGCCTATGGCGATCGCATTATCGAGGGAAGCGCCTTTGGCCAAGCCAATACTTTTTAAGTATTCCACATCCTTAATAAATCCAAAAGTTCTAGCTTTACCAATTTCTGACTCGAAGTCATCATTAGCATTAAAATTATAGGATTGAGCTTGGATGTATTGATTATCGAAATCTATTATGAAGTTTACAGAAAATGAATCGTCAGGTTCAGCAACAATTGATTTATCATTCATTTCTATTTTGACGCTTTTTGAAATTTCGATGAACTTTCGTTGTTCAGACTGGCTCACAATACCTGATTGTTTTATAAGATTAATAAAACAATCGGAGCTACCATCCATTACCGGGACTTCTGCACCATCTACATATATTATTGCATTATCAATTCCAGAACCCCACAGGGCTGACATCAAATGTTCTATAGTGCTAACACTTGCTCCATATTCGTTGGCAATTTTAGTACACATAGAAGTGTCAATCACTCTGTCAAATAAGGCTGGTATCTTATTATTTTCTCTTAGGTCAGATCTGACAAATACAATACCGTGATTTGCTTCTGCCGGGCAGATTAGCATATTAACTAGAATCCCTGAGTGCACTCCTATACCGCTACACTTAACTTTATTAGCTAAAGTTTTTTGAAGGTTCATATCAATATTTAAAAACATCTTATAGGTGCAACATAGCATATACGTTGCACTTAAACAAAACACATATTATTGCAAATTGTTACAAATAATTATGCATTCATGGGTAGTCTTATACTCCAATAAATGGTATAGTCATACACCGTGTTAACCAAAATTTTATTTACTTAGTGTATATAAAAAGCAAGAGTCCAATTATTTCTTCATCAGACGTTAATGTAATGATTAGGCAGATGAGCTATGATTGTTTTGCGTTTGCTAAGAAAGGGGACATCGAAAATGTCTCAAGAATTTTAGATTTGTTGGGATTAAATGTTGCTTGTGATGAAGAAGGAAATACTTTGTTACATATAGCTGCTTATAATTCTAATATCGAGCTAGCTAGTTTTCTAGTGCGAGTAGGGTTTGCTTTGCAGGTTAAAAACAAAAAAAAACTAACTCCTAGAGAAATATGTATATTAAATTCAAATTCTCAAATGCAACTTTTCTTTACTAGGGAAGAGAGCAGCCAGCTTCTTTTTAGTTCAATTATTGCTGGGGATAGGGAGAATTTCATTAAGGCTATTTTGAATGGAGCTGATATCAAAAGGTTTGTGCATACTAAACCGTTTTTAGGCGCTTATCTATTACATTATATGGCATTTTATGATCGAGTAGAAATGATAGAATATGTATGTTCAAATTTTAAAATGAATATTAATTGCCAAGATTATTCTTTGCAGGAAACTCCTTTACATACCGCTTCGCAAAATAATCATCCAGAGACCGTAAAAGCTTTAGTGCGCAATAACGCAGATACTAATAAAAAAGATTCAATGGGTTGGACACCTTTACATAGGGCGGCAATTAATGGAAGCAAAAAGTCTTTAATCGCTCTTTTAGAATCAAATGTACTAGTAAATACTCAAGATATAATGGGAGATTCGCCTTTACATAGCGCATTGAAAAACCATAACCATACAATCTTGCCCTTACTTATAAAAGCGGAGGCAAATTTAAATTTACCGAACAACCTAGGCGATACTCCTCGTCATCTTGCAAGACAAATGAATGTTAATTTAAATAATCTATAAAGAACTTTGTATGTATACCAGTAGATTAATCTTAAGTCGATTTCTGCATGTGTGTGCAAAGCGGCATTGCCTAATATTTATAGATAGGAGTTTCAAATCCAGCAAATGCCTATGGAAGAAGAGGGTAAGAGCAGTGCAAAGCATCCTCAGGAATTTGCTGTAGCACTTCGTTCTTCGATTAAAACTAGCTAGATAATGCCTTAATTAAAGAATTCTTTGATTCTACCAATGGGGTCTCAGCCTTTGTTTTGTGACGGTGCGTGGAGATTTTATAGTATTCGTAAACGCTGTAATCATCTGTACATGCTCATTTATAACGTTCCTCAAAGCCTAAATGACAGGTTCAGGTGGGTTGCCTTGCTCCCGTCACCTACTTCAAAATCAATAATTTCACCCGCTCCTCTATCAACAGTAATCAATATAAAGGTGTACCCCACTTCCATTCTTTGGTCTTTTTTTATATATGTGCACAGCTCGTCAATCTCTAGGACCTCGATATCCTTAAGTGACTTTGTGCTGTTGCAGCTCTTATCTAACTTTTCTTGCACATAGCGCCCCCCGTCCTTCGATCCATGAAGATATTTGGCTGTTATGGATTCCAGTCAGTCTCTCTATCGTCCTAATCCCACAGTCCTCAAGGTTAAGTTTTAAGTCTATCATTCATCGTGTATTTCTGCGGCTTATCACCTTCTCTCGGTAATTCTTTTTGCAATTCTTGCAATCTACCTCTGCTGTCCCTACCACGCCATTCTTCACCTGCTCGAGAGCCACAATATTTACACTTGATTGTCCATTTCTACTCCACCTATTCTACTATGAAGATATCATATCATCTTGTTGCCGTCTATAATTACCAGGCATTGCCCCACAACTTGCGGCCTGAACTTTGCCTACTTTGCATGATGGCTGAATCAATAAACTTTTCTATTATATTATTCTTTTCTTCATCAGACCTTAATTTTTCCGCTAAAAACTGCTCTTCGGTCAAGCCTCTCTTAACCTGATGCGGATCTTGCCATCCGACAGCTAGCAACAATAGTATATCATCCAAGTAAGTCATTTCTCCTTTTGTCCTTGATTGCCAAGAGCTTGGAGACTTATTACCTAATTCAATGTTATATAATAACTTAATATCCGCTGGATAAGGGCTGTATTCAATAAACTTTGTCAATAAATTGATCGCTTACTATATCTTTCTTATCAGGGATTACTTATTAAATATGGAATACCATCGGTGCTTATCTTACTATAGAGAGCATTTATTGAACTTTTGTCTCTTGAAATAATTTGTTTAATGGGCATCTCTCCTTTTTGATTTTTTTCCTCTAAAATAGTGCGCCGCTACTTTTTGCCGGTCATGATATCTAATACGTGGATAAATCGATCATTGTCAAACAACAAAAGGCGGTGCATTAAATTGTTACCACTTTAAATCAGTTCTCTTACATACACCCCGTAACGCTTTTTGCATATCAGGTTGAGCTTTAGCATAACCAATAAAGTGGCTTATATAATCTTTATTGTATATTTTTGCAGTCATTAAACGCTCGAAAAACGTTTGACCTTCGTTATCGCGCTGCGTCAAAAGTCTAATCTACCTAGATAATATGATGGATTGAATGAGGTATCTCGCAAATACTGCTCTGCGTTTAAATAATGAAAGGGAGTTTTACCATAAATATCTGCTACGTTCAGATCTGTCTCCTTTTTTTAATTATTTAATTGATAGCTCAATGATATCAAAATTACCGCCGTGCAGTGCATAATGCAGTATACTCCTTTTTGTATTCATCCTGTTTAATTAACCTCAGTTTGACGTAAGGAGTATGCCCGTGAGCCTATTTTTTCCACGAGATATATTGGGTTTGAAGACATAAGCCAAGAGCCCTGAGAAAGAGGTCTGCCAAGAAATTGTTTGGCGAGCGATGCCGTGGTGTGCTGGATTTGGCAAATCTCTTTCAATTCTCCGATGGCTGTTTCAATCAATCTACGCCCTGCAAGAAGCAGTTGTTTAAAAGCCGCAAGCTGGTTTTGTTTTTCATGTTTTTCTTAAGCCGTGTGATGAGCTCAATACCTTGATTGCTCAGTGTTTTTGTTAACCCCAGTTTGAGATAAGTTTTAAAGAAGCTGTATAACCATTAGGTTTTTCTCAATTTCACGATAAATAAGGAAAGTGGTTTCCCTAGTAGAAATATTTTGTTTGATTGATGATTTTTGCAAGCGACAACTCACGTACCAAAGATCCTTAAGAAACTCGCAGAGACAAAGGGAACGAGAGTCTGGGATGATGCTTTCCGAAGTTGTAACGATCCTCGTTTTGTTTCATTTGAGGGCATTACCGGATTCAAAGATTTTTACCTAAACTGTGTTCAAATCTCTTTCAGAGAGGAGTTGCCGAAGCTTATCAGCTACAATCGCTTTGTTGAGCTGATGCGAGACGCGGTCACCCCGTTGGTCATTCTGCTGAATTGCTGCAAAGGGAAACAAACAGGTACGTTGACTCAACAAAAAGCTGGAAAAGGTTTGTCATAACTCACGTACTAGCCGTAATAAGGTCCTTAAAGGCGTCGCTCAGCGTGGGAAAACGTCGACCCGGATGGTTCTTTGGCCTCAATGATCAAGGAGAGATTATGTCATTCACACTGACTTCGGGTAATACAGATGATCGAGCCGCTGTCGAGAAACTGACTCAATATTTGACAGGCCTTCTATTCGGAGATCGGTGGTATATAAGCAAAAACACTGAGCAATCAAGGTATTGAGCTCATCACACGGCTTAAGAAAAACATGAAAAACAAAACCACAGTAGTGCAATTATGAAATGTTTAGAATTTGGGGTTTTCTTACGCTACATCAAACTGATACCCCCGTTAATTCATTTATTAAGAAAAATAATTTTTATTCATGTACTAATATTTTGTGTACAAACCCGCTTTGTCTTTGTAATTCTGTGCCAAAAAGCTATAATAATTTTTGTTAAGGAAATAGCAGTGAACATAGAGCAAGTAATTCCTACAGTAAGGCTGACTGCAAAACTCTTTATAGAACCCGAGCCCATAATGTAAAGAATGATTGCAGCTATTATGGTAGTGATATTCGCATCCAATATAGTGGAGAACGCGATTTTATACCCACTTTCAATAGCGGCTAGATTTGACTTGCCATTACGCAACTCTTCTCTAATACGTTCACAAATTAAAACATTTGCATCAACAGCCATACCTAATGTTAAAACAATACCTGCGATTCCTGGAAGTGTTAAAGTTGCTCCGATTACTGCCATACACGCTATAATCATAAAGGTATTAATAATCAAAGCGAAGTTAGCCACAAGACCAAAAAAGCCATAAAAAACTATCATAAATAAAGCAACTAAAGAAATGCCTATGATCATAGCGTTAGTTCCAGCTCTTATCGAGTCAATACCAAGACTAGGTCCTATCGCTCTTTCTTCCACAACTTTTAGCGGCGCTGGCAGGGCGCCCGCCCGAAGTAGTAATGCTAATTCATTAGCTGAAGCTACGGAAAAATTACCAGAAATAATCCCGCTACCACCTAAAATAGGCTCTCTAATCACTGGAATACTGAGAACTTTATCATCCAAAACAATAGCAATTGCTTTACCTATATTTTTTGACGACACATCCCCAAAAATTTTGGCTCCAACATTATTAAGTTTGAAAGAAACAACAGGTATATCTTGGTTAAATGAAACCTGTGCATCAACAAGCATATCACCTGTTATAATTGGCCTATAATATAAAACGACCTTATGTTTTTGATTATTATCTCCAATTTCTAAAACTTTTAAATTAGAGCGTATAGGGCTTTTAGCGAGATTATCAATCGTCACCCCATCTGCTACTATGTGCAAAGATAGTTTTGCAGTTTTACCAAGAAGCCTCTTGATTTCGCCAGGATTATCGGAACCAGGCACTTGCAGCAATATGTAATTATCGCTTTGACGCTGCAGGTCTATTTCTTTTGTTCCAGACTCGTCAATCCTGCGTCTAATAATTTCAATACTTTGTTGCATAAGAGATTTTTTTATCTCTTCTATTACTGAACTATCAAAACGGATTCTAAGAGTATTATCGTCTTCTATATACTCAAAGCGGTTACCAATTAATTTTCTTATTACACTAAGCATTTTTTGGTTAGCAAGCGAAGTTGCCTCTATATCAAATCCTTCTATATTTGTTTTTGCTTTAATATAGGGAATACCGTTTGCTCTAAATCCCGATAACACTTGATCTAAATTTTGTTGTGAGTAATTTCTCAAGTACTCCTCTACCTCGACTTCCAGTAAAATTGATGCCCCACCTTTCAAATCTAATCCCAGATTGACTGGAGCCGCCCTTAAATAACTAGGTACGAATAACAAGGCATTATTAAAAAAACTTGGTAGTGACAGATAAATACTTGTACCACAAATCAACAAGATGGTTACGGCTTTGAACTTAGAAAAACGCATGTGATACTATTAAAATGATTTTTGTTGACTACTTATAAAGTTTTGATCTTATCTTTTCAATAGCCTTATTTTTTATGATCCACTTCAGAAGCTTTAATCAATTAATAGTTTAATTTGCTTTAAGTATTTGATATTATATTAACCGCTAAGAAATAATGTCCCAAAGAATAGCATGACAGATAAAAGCTTATTAATGAAAAAGTACCCTAATAGGAGATTATATAATACTGCAACAAGTAGTTATGTAACATTGGACGACATTAGACAGCTTATAAAACGAGGCTATGACATTGCAGTAGTTGATGTTAAGACTGGTGAAGATTTAACAAAATTTACTTTGACTCAAATCGCACTAGAGCAACAGCAAGATGGGTACGAACTGCTACCGCTTGAGTTTTTAAAGCAGTTGATAAAGTTGCAAGATCGTAATATGGGTAAAATTTTTAATGATTATATTAAGTTATCCATGGAATATTTTATAAAGCACTCTTCTTATATGGAACATTTAATGAAAAGCCCTACTGACCAGACTTATGTTTTTGATTATTGGAATCAAAATATTAATATGCTGAATCAGCAAAATATAAATTTTATGCAAATGGCTCTATCTGCTATTAATATGTTTAATACAAATAAAAATAAATAATGGGTTTATACAATAAATACCAAATCAATAGGATATTGCGCCTCTGCCTTGTTATTGCATTTTTTTTAACCATAGTACTATGGGTTACTCAGTCATTTAGAATTTTCGATTTAATCATAAATAATGGAGTAGCTATTAAGGACTTCCTAAAATTGTCGATATATATACTGCCGCTACTAATTTATAATATTTTGCCTTTTACTATATTACTGGCCTCAGTTTTAGAGGTGCGCAAAATGATAAAAGAGAAGGAGCTACTGATTTTACAAAGCAACCGCTACAGCGATTTTCAAATTGCTAAACCCTTTATGATATCGTCAGTTCTTATGACTGTAATCGCACTATTATTTTCATCGTACCTAATGCCAAAGGGATATAAGGAGTTTAAGAGGTTACAATTTTCGCTGCAGCAGAATTACGCCTCTTTTCTACTAGAAAAAGGTATATTTTCATCGAAAATAAATGGGCTTACGTTTTATATAGCAGATCGCACTGAAGACGATATTATGCATGGAATTTTAATGAACGATTCAAGAATACCAAATAAGGAAATCACTATCACCGCAAAATTTGGTAGATTATCTATTAATGATAACAATATAGCCTTGATATTACAGAACGGCAGCCGGCAGGAATATTACCGCCTTACCAAAAATTAACTTTGATCACTTTTAATAAATACCTTTTTAACCTAGAATTATCAAGTCTCTTAAAGCAAACATATACTGATGGCCCCAATGAGAAATATATAGACCAGGTAATTGAGATTGCTTTAAAAGAAAAAGACAAATGCTATATAGTTAATCTTCACAACAGAATTTTGTGGCCTTTATTTTGTATAATACTTGGTGGCCTTCCAATAGCATCATCAGTAAGAAATTTCTACCACCGCTACATTAATAGATACAGTAATATCAAGTTATTTATCTATAGCGTCAGCTTAGTCTCTGTCTTTACTCTAGGCGAAAACTTAGCAGCAAAAAATATTAATTGGAGCTTTTTAATGTACCTTAGTGCTATTTTGCCTATTATGCTTATCTTGTGGCTCTTAACATTTCGAAAAGAATAGATATAATTTCTATGATAATTCTCTATTATTATATGTTTCTCTATCTAAAAGGCCTTCAGAGTGGTCAATACAGAGCGTAACAGCGGCGTCCCCTGTTATGCTAATCGTGGTTCTCATCATATCAATAATACGATCTATGCCCGCAATCAATGCAATACCTTCTATCGGTAAGCCTACCGAGCCAAGAATCATAGGAAGCATTACGATGGCGCCGCCTGGAACTCCAGCACCTCCAATAGAGCCAAGAGTTCCGGTAAATATAATTAAGCTATAATCATTGATACTTAGAACTTTACCTGTTACCTGAGCAAAGAATAGAGTACAAAGACTGATGTAAATAGCTATACCATCCATATTTATAGAAGCTCCAAGTGGTAAAACGAAGGAAGAGCTCATTTGCGAAATCCCAAGCTTTCTTTGGCAAACTTTTATAGTAGTAGGTAATGCAGCTTTGCTGCTACTTGTAGAAAAAGCAATTGCCTGATATTCAAAGCTTTTCTTAAAGAACGGTACAGGCGATAATCCAGTCCAAACACGAATAATCAAACCAAAAATAAAGTACTGGATTATAAGTGCAAGGTACGCACACCCTATTAGTTTCATTAAGTTTCTTAATACCTCTACTCCTTGTGTGCCAATAACCCATGCAGTAAGACAACAAGCAGCAATAGGGGATAGCTCCATAATCAAGCTTATCATCTTGAAGACCATGTGGGATAAAAGTTGGAATATATCTCCCAAACGCTTACTAGATACTCGTTCCATAGCATTAATAGTAACTCCAGTAAACAAAGCGAAAAATACAACTTGTAGGATGGTTCCCTGGACCATTGCTCCAATTGCGTTATCCGGCACAATATGTAATAGTATATCAATAATTTTTGTTAGAGCGGCTTGATCCTCTGCTGAGGCCAGCTCCTTATTCTCAAAATTTAAATTAATACCTTTACCTGGCTCGAAGATTCGGCCTACACTTAAGCCAATAATAATTGCCATTAATGTAGTTAAAAAGTAAGTAAAACAAGCTTTAACCCCAACCCTCCCAAGCGCTTTTGAATCTTGAACACTGGTGATACCATTAACAATCGCAAAGAATATAAGCGGAGTAATTATCATCTTCACCATTCGTATAAAGAGATCGCCAAATGGCTTGAGATACACAACCTTTTCTTTTAGGAGTAAGCCTAAAAAAATACCTAGCACTAATCCTATTAAAACTTTTTTCCAAAGATTCATATAAATAACTTCCCAATTTTTGAAGTCGCTATGATACTATACTTTGGATGGTTAAGCTATGCTTTGTTATTAATGCGCCACAACCCTTATCCAGTCGAGCTTTGCAGGCAATGCCTGGTAATTGTCGCTTGCAAAAATCATCAATCAAACAAAATATTTCTACTAGGGAAACCACTTTTCTTATTTATCGTGAAATTGAGAGAAACTTAATGGTTACACAGCTTCTTTGAAGCCATATCAGATAATTTCTTTAAAACTTACCTCAAACTGGGGTTAACAAAAACACTGAGCAATCAAGGTATTGAGCTCGTCACCCACGGCTTAAGAAAAACATGAAAAACAAAACCCGCTTGCGGCTTTTAAACAACTGCTTCTTGCAGGGCGTGGATTGATTGAAACAGCCATCGGAGAATTGAAAGAGATTTGCCAAATCCAGCACAACACGGCATCGCTTGCCAAACAATTTCTTGGCAGACCTCCTCTCAGGGCTCTTGGCTTATGTCTTCAAACCCAATATATCTAATGGAAAATAGGCTCACGGGCCCTACTCCTTACGTCAAACTTGAGGTTACCCGTATTTTATTTCCTTGTTAATAAGAGTTTATGCAAACCTTGTAACGATATAGGATGAGGGCGGATAAAAATATTGTCAATATGGTCGACTAGTAATTAATTAAAAATTCTTGGGGTCCGCACTGGGAACTTATAACCATGTCTTTCGATTATATTCGCAAATTTTTCTATATATCCTCAACGGAAGAACATTCATAAGGCGAGCCTGGACATGGATTCAAAGGTGATTCTTTTCCTGGCAGTTAAATTCGCTACATTGGTAACAAGCTTCCAGTAATTCTCTAATAGGATATTTTTTGTTATTAATAGCTACATTTCATTTCTTAATTCATCAGTAGTTGCATGTAAACTATGGGTTTCTTAGACAGAAGGCCGGAAGATATCCATAAAATATACAAAGCAAAAGAAAAATTTGCTGGAGTCATTAACTTATGAATCATTTTAAAGTATTAAAGGAAGCAATTGGGAGCGCCTTAAAGCCTGCTTGCGAAAAATATGGATTTGTAACTTACAGAATAGTGAGTCATTGGGAACAGATAGTGGGTAAGCATTTAGCTTACTTCAGCTTTCCAATAGAGATAATTTTTCCAAGAAATAGAAGCGATGAAGGGCTTCTGGTAATAGGGGTTTCTAATCCTGGTTTTGCGCTTGAGATTCAAGCTTCGGAATCAATAAGAGAAATCGTAAGATTAACCCCTAAATCAGCTGCACATTTATAAATATTCGGAATAATGCCGGAGTTGATAAAGTAATTTTGTGTTCTGATATGTTAAGGCCATGTGGATCTATCATAATTTTGATTGCTTGCGAAACATTATCATAGTTTAACAGCTGCTCTCCCATTCCCATCGTTACAATATTGCTGATACTGCGGCCCTCTCTTTATCAGCTGGCCAATCATATAAGGAATCTTTAGCATGCATGAGCTGCATAATGATTTCACCAGCCGTTAGATTTCTTACCAACTTTTACGTTCCGGTATGACAAAATTTGCAGGTTAAAGTGCAAACCAACTTGAGAGGAAACGCAGAGGGCTCCCCTACTCTCTTCAGGAATGAAAACAGTTTCTATCTCATTATTATCGACAAATTTTAATAACCATTTTTGAGTTTCATCTAAAGATATCAGTGCTCTACTTATATGCGCACGCTCTAAAAATTCGCAGTGAGTAGCTCTCGTAAGGAAGTACCTAGATTTGTCATCTCAAAAAAGCTTTTTGCTCCCTTAGTATAGATCCAATCCCAAAATTTGTCCCGTGCGAAATTTTTGCTGTCCATTTTCAAGTAGAAAGGACTCTAATGCAATTTTGGATAAGTCGAAAAAACTTTTTATCATAGAAAAGATAGGCAGAGAATAGAACCTGCAATTATAACAGATAAAAATGAAATATTTCATTAGTAATCTTGCATCTAATTGGACTTATCTACAAAAAATAAAATTTCTTTCAGCGCTGCAATTTCTTCTGCAAGTTCTGGATCTTTAATTCCCTTAATTAATTTAGTGAGATTTTTATCCTCTTCTTCCGTGATTCCTTCCAAAGTATAAGCCTTGGAAGCAGCGTTAATTGAGGATAGAGCAGGTTTCTCAACAAATGAGCTATACTTTTTTTGCGCTATTTTTATTCTAACCCTACTAATAGCTCTGTAACCAAAGTAGGAAGAAAGCTTAGAGATAATTATTGATTCCGAAGCTTGAATCTCAAGCGCAAAACCAGGATTAGAAACCCCTATTACCAGAAGCCCTTCATCGCTTCTATTTCTTGGAAAAATTATCTCTATTGGAAAGCTGAAGTAAGCTAAATGCTTACCCACTATCTGTTCCCAATGACTCACTATTCTGTAAGTTACAAATCCATATTTTTCGCAAGCAGGCTTTAAGGCGCTCCCAATTGCTTCCTTTAATACTTTAAAATGATTCATAAGTTAATGACTCCAGCAAATTTTTCTTTTGCTTTGTATATTTTATGGATATCTTCCAGCCTTCTGTCTAAGAAACCCATAGTTTTGGTAAAATCTTCTGATTCATCGTTGATCCAGTATAAAATAGTGCTACTATAAACACCTGCGAGTAGTGCCCTTTTAGTATAATAATTAAAGTCTGTAGATTGATCGCGCCCCGCCTCGTACCATATTAAATCCACTGTTTTCCACAAAACCCTTAAGGAAAGCGCATAGTTTATAGGCATTGCAAGAAAAGCTAGCCCCCTTGTCACAACACTCTTATTGCGAGCTAGAACTTCTATCCTTGATATAACACATTGTCTAATTCGTTGATGCACCTTCATGTTTGAACTAGTAGAATTCCTATATACAGAGAGCATCTCCCTATCTATTTCTTCTATATAATATTCAAAAAAGTCATTAATAGCACCAGGGAAAAGCACACTAGCGGTGCCCTCAGGTAGGTTAACCGCTCGTTCCGCTTTAATCAAAAGGTCGGGGCACCACCCCTCAAAAGGAATAATTTTTAAAGCACTTTCAAACAATTTTTTTCTAATCGGCTCTTGCATTTTTGAGAGGTTAAGCTTAGAAACTATGTAGTGTTATAATACTGTTAATCAAAATGAAAAGTCAAGACAAGATCACTATACACTCCTCTCAGGATCTTATCTCCATGAGGAAAACAGGCATACTCGCTGCTCATATTTTAGATTATATTGGAGATTTTGTTAAGCCTGGCGTTGAGACCGATGAACTTAACTCTTTGTGTCATGAACTCATAATAAAAAATGGAGCAATTCCTGCTCCTCTTAACTATAAAGGATTTCCTAAATCAATATGTACTTCGGTTAATCATGTGATATGCCATGGTATTCCGAGCAACAAAAAATTAGCCAATGGTGACATAGTAAATATTGATGTTACAGTAATTTTAGATGGCTGGTATGGAGATACTAGTAGGATGTTTTTCGTTGGTAAGCCTTCCATAAAGGCCAAGAGATTGGTTGAAGTGACTTATGAAGCCATGATGCTCGGGATAGAAAGGGTAAAACCTGGCATTAAACTAAATGAAATAGGCAGAACAATACAGCACTATGCAGAAAGAAGCGGATTCTCAGTAGTTAGAGAGTATTGCGGCCATGGAATAGGCAAAACATTTCACGCTCTCCCTAATGTTTTACACTACTATGATCCAAGTGATAACACTGTTTTAGAACCTGGAATGTTTTTTACCATCGAGCCTATGATTAATGCTGGTGGCCCAGAAGCAAAACTGTTAGCAGATGGTTGGACAGTAGTTACTAAAGACAAGTCTTTGTCTGCTCAATTTGAACACACAATTGGAGTTACTGAATGCGGCGCTGAAATATTTACTACTTCACCAAAAGGGCTGCATTACCCAAGGTAATACTCATGAAAATAGCCATTGCACAAATAAATTGCCTTGTTGGTAATATTGAGAAGAACTATCTTTCGATAATTCAATATTATTTAGAAGCTACCAAAAGAAATTGTGACCTAGTAATTTTTCCTGAGTTAAGCTTATCGGGCTATCTATTACAAGATGCAGTTTTACATTCTGAATTTTTAAGAGAGATAGACGAAGCCCTGTTAAGAATAGCTAATAGTACTAAAGGTTATAAAAACTATATAATAGTAGGAGCTCCAGTTCTAAGAGCAGGCAAAATTCATAATGCTGCAATTTTGATGGGAGAAGGAAAGGTCTGCAAGGAATTTTACAAAAAGCATTTGCCAAATTATGGAGTTTTTGATGAAAAAAGATTTTTTCATTCAAGAATCTCTACTGAACTACTTAGGATAGGGGAATTGGATGCTGGAATTTTAATTTGCGAGGATCTGTGGCACGATGATGTAGCTTTAGACTTAAAAAATCAAGGGGCAAAAATTTTGATAGGTATAAATTCTTCTCCCTTCGATTTAGGAAAGCAGGATATGCGCCTGAATGTCATACAAAATATTACAAATAAAACACTGTTACCAGTTATATATGTAAATAGGATAGGCGCTGACGACTACCTAGTCTTTGATGGAGGCTCCTGTGTAGTAGAGAAAAATTCTTTTATTGTCCAACCCAGGTACTGGGAAGAAAATCTGATTGAAATCGAGTACAAAAACGGATCGCTATCAGCCTTTATTGAGCCTTACGAAAATAAAATTAGTGAAAATGAACATATATATAACGCTTTAATGCGTGGACTCGGAGACTTTTTTTCAAAAAATGGTTTTGATAGAGCAGTACTTGGATTGTCTGGCGGCATTGATTCATCTTTCGTGGCTGTGCTAGCAGCCGATGTTTTAGGGCCAGAGAATGTGCATTGTTTAGCAATGCCCTCTATGTTCTCTTCAAAAGCTAGTTTTGCTGATGCCGAAGACTTAGTTACAAAAATCGGCTGCAATTTTAATACCATAGAAATTAATGGAGTTTATCAGCAAATATTAGCTAACTTGCAAAATCTATGGGGAGATTTACCATTTGATGTTACAGAAGAAAATTTGCAAGCTAGGATTAGAGGACTTCTTCTGATGGCAACTGCCAATAAAACTAAAGCCTTACCACTTGCCACAAGCAATAAGTCCGAGTTTGCTGTTGGTTATGCGACCTTATACGGTGATATGTGTGGAGCCCTTGCCCCGATTAGTGACATATACAAAACCAAGCTTTATGAGCTTACTAAGTGGCGTAATATTCTCATTCCAAAAGACTCCAAGAATCCTAAGTTAAATCTTATCAACAATAATATAATAGAAAAAGCCCCCTCAGCAGAATTAAAAGAAAATCAAAAAGACACAGACTCACTGCCCCCTTATGATATTTTAGATACCATATTGTATGGACTCATAGAATCTAATTTATCAACCATTGAAGCTGCTAATGAATACAATCTGCCATTAGATTTAGTAAAAAAAATTGAAAGTATGGTAATAAACAGTGAATTCAAAAGAAAACAAGCACCACCTGGGATCAAAATTAGCACCAAAGCACCAGGCATAGAAAGAAGGTTTCCGATTGCTTTCAAGGGCCTTAGGCACCGCCAATAAAGCTAACTTTAAGACAGAGCTTTCCCCCAATTCGAACGCAAAACGCAGCAGAGCGAATTCCACATACACGTCTCAGTAATCATGACCTAGCCATAAGACTTTATTAACAATGCCCAAATAGCCTATATAAATATAGGCTTTTCAAAATTATAACTATACGTGGTCATGGTGAATATGATCAGTAGCTTCACTAGCACTAAGCTCTGAAGCAGATTCCATATGTATAGCATGGCTTTCAGAACCAATATGCGGCCCTTGAGACTGAGTCTCACCTTGAGATAGCATGTCATGCGCTAAAATTTTATTCGCAATTTCTTGGTTAGCAGCAGAATGCTCCATAGACTTGATATCTTGGATTAAAATTTCGGCAAATTTATCTTTCACCAGTCCTTTTCTTTCAAGGTATCGCATAAAATTTTCCTCTCCCTCAAAGATAACTTCTTCTGCAAATTTCATGATAGCGTTATGATCTCTGCATAATTCTTCTGTAAGCAAAAATTTCTCGCCGCCATACACAATACAAACCGCACCCTCTACCACATCGATAGCAACATCTTTATCCATAATAAACTCCATTTAAAAATTAACGTCCTTAAGGACAAATGTTATAATAACAAAAAAATTACTGACTGAAAATTAATTTTTATTGAAGAGACAAAGTTAATTCACTGATAAATAATTAGGTATTGAATTCAAACCCTCAAATTAGCACTAGAGCACCTCTCGCGGTGATAAGAGCTCACTCCGTGTATGATCCCCTCTTCCCCCCCCAATAGTATGGTCTTGTCATAAGTTGGAAGAGGCTCCTTATAGAGGGCACTACTTGTAAAACCAGATAAAATGGGAATAGATAACACTTAAAATTCAACCATTTATTATCCAAACAAACTTTTTTCGCTTTTCTTATTGAGGTCACGAAAAATAAAAAGAAATTAAAAGCTGAAAACACGTTAATAAACAAGTTATCAATATAAAAAATCAAAATAGGTGAAAAAAGCACCCCAACAGCTGAAATAGAGCCAAAAATAAAAAATACATGAAAAGCGGTTAATCCCATGAGCCCAAACTTTTTGTATAAAAGAAGTAGATTTTTGATATGTATAAAATACGTCTGTACAAAGTCTTTATGCCACCTGGATCTTTATTTAATCCAACTTTTTATGGTAATAGGATTTTAACTTTATAACCATTTTTTTTAAGTCTGACTCCCATATCAGCGTCCTCTGTTAAGTTAAACTGATCCCATTTTTAGCTGCTTTAAAACACTAGCCCTGAAGTGTTTACTGGTGCCTACTAAAGGCGTATTCAATTGCGAATAAACTAGTTAAAAGATTTTCGTGAGCATTATAATAACTTAATCTTGTTTGCACGCATGCTAAGTTAGACTCGCTATTTCTAAAAACTTTAACCACATCAATTAATTGATTCTTGCAAGGCTTATCATCAGCATCATAAATCACCACATATTCACCCTTCACAAATTGAGGAGCATAATCACATGCCTTGAGCTTGGCTCTAGGAAAAAAAGATGGGACCTTAACTTTTCGGCAGTTAAGATAGTTCCCTTACCGTCAGCTTCCAAAACTATTAAGATCTGCAGTTTATCTTCGGGATAATTTAATTCAAATAAATTGTAAAGCAAATTTGGTAACACCTCAGGGCATTGCCTGGTAATTATAGACAGCAATAAGAGGGTGTTTGATATCTTCGTAGTGAAATGGGTGGGGGTAGAAATGACAATCAAGTGTAAAAGGTGATAAGCGGCAGAAATACACGATGAATGATAGACTTAAAAACTTAACCTTGAGGACTGTGGGATTAGGACGACAGAGAGACTGACTGGAATATATCTTCATGGATCGAAGGAGACGGGGGGCGCTATGTACAGATGGTTACAGCGTTTATGAATACTATAAAATCTCCACGCACCATAACAAAACAAAAGCTGAGACCTCATTGGTAGAATCAAAGAATTCTTTAATAAGGCATTATCTAGCTAGTTTTAATCGAAGAACAAAGCGCTATAGCAAATCCCTGAGGATGCTTTGCGCTACTCTTACCCTCTTCTTCCATAGGGCATTTGCTGAATTTGAAACTTCTATCTATAAATATTAGGCCATGCCATTACAACCTGATTAATGATGATCTTCATATAGCCTCAGTTTATAACCTATGGTCAATTGTAAACTATTTATCAGGCGCAATTAAAAATCCCCATGCAAAGCCTTAAGATTACTGGGCTAATAGCAGTTCTAGCACTGAACTTGCAGAGCGTATTAGGCAAGCCATCTCTCTTGATGTCAATAAAACTTTAAATTTATTAGAAGGAAAAGAGCAGCACCTCCAACCCAATTTAGGCTCTTCTCTTTTTTGAACAACAAAACAATGAACAAAAATTGGCCTATTTACTTTTTTATGGAGATATCTAAAAGCTAGGCATATATGCATGCCATTTCTTTTCATCATAACCTTTATACCAACTGTTCCTTCTTTAATAAGACTATGCTTTAAGAATTATTTCAAGTCAGACGAATCGATTATTACTACAGCATTAGTGGGTATTATACCAACTCTCACTATAGAGGCATTTAGACATTTCAATTGAGAATATTGTAATAATTATAACCGTTTCAAAGAAATAAAACCCATAAATGAAAAAACAAAATTAGGAGATATAACAGCTGCTGACATATTAAAATACACCTTAGAACATTCAAATTCTTATGTAAATCTAGGTGACAACTGCTTGGAGCGTAGAACATTATAAAATATCTTCTATATCGCGACTCCCTTCTTGGATTACACTCATCCAACACAAGAGCCAGAATTGTTTACAATTTCTCTTTGAAAAGTGGAAATAGATATGAATCTTGACAGAATTGAATTATAAGTGAACTGAAAAAATAACTTACAGTTACTTCATGAAATCTCCTGCGTTCACTGTTGATTCTGAAAAGGTAGAAGGATTTTTAACAAATCATAAGGGAAATATTGTTTGCAGTTTGGTATATGGATCTGATGAAGGCGCTATCAGAATAGTAAAAGAAAAACTTATTTCTAGATTTTTGCCAAGTAAAGAAGATAAAATCCATGGATTACAAAGTATTACATATAACCAGCTGATTTCTAGCCTGGCAACTCTAAACGACTTTTTTTGTTCAAGCTCATTATTTGCAGAAAAAAAATTATTGCTAATAGAGGATTGCAGCGAAAATCTTAACGCAGATATCGCAAAAATTTTACAAAAAAATACAGCAGCGATTAATTCAGCAGTGCTTTTTATCGCAGGAGAAGCAAGAAAAAATTCGCGAATAGTTAAATCTCTAGAAGCAATCTACGGAGCACTAATTGTACCTTGCTACAAGCCTGATTACCAAGCTATTGTTAATATAATAAGAAATTGGCTTGTGGCAAAGAAAATACCGTATGAGGATAACCTACCAACTGAGCTAGCGTCCATTATGCCTTCTAATAGGTTATTGATTGAGCGCGAATTAGAAAAATTAGCGCTTTATTGTAGTTACCAGAAGTTAACAGTAAGTGCTATTGCAGAGTTGTTTGCTAATTATTCCGCTGAATCATCTTTAGAAGATTTAGCCAATGCGTTTTTCACTAGTGATATCAAAAAATTTTTAAAAGAAATTACTATTATTACTGATCAGGGGTACAACAACATTTTTATTATTAGAGCCTTACAAAATTATGCAACGAGATTAAAACAGGTAAAGGAGCTTTTAAATGCAGGTAAATCTCTAAATGGAGCTTTATTAATGTTAACACCCCCGCTTTTTTTCAAAAATCGAAATAGATTTTTAGATATCCTAAAATCAATTAGCTTAAAACAGATTAACAATTATCTTTATAACTTACTACTACTAGAATCTTCAATTAAAAAAGATGGCATGAGTGATAAAGATATTTATACGATACATAGCTTATGCCAAATCTTGCGCCAGCGTACTTCAAGCTAGGCAGGGTTGGCAAATCTCTTTCAATTGTCCGATGGCTGTTTCAATCAATCCACGCCCTGCAAGAAGCAGTTGTTTAAAAGCCGCAAACGGGTTTTGTTTTTCATGTTTTTCTTAAGCCGTGTGATGAGCTCAATACCTTGATTGCTCAGTGTTTGCTTATATACCACCGATCTCCGAATAGAAGGCCTGTCAAATATTGAGTCAGTTTCTCGACAACGGCTCGATCATCTGTATTACCCGAAGTCAGTGTGAATGACATAATCTCTCCTTGATCATTTGAGGCCAAAGAACCATCCGGGTCGACGTTTCCCACGCTAAGCGGTGCCTTTAAAGACCTTATTACGGCTAATACATAAGTTATGACAAACCTTCCAGCTTTTTGTTGAGTCAACGTACCTGTTTGTTTCCCTTTGCAGCAATTCAGCAGAATGACCAACGGGATGACCGCGTCTCGCATATCCAGCTCAACAAAGCGATTGTAGCTGATAAGCTTCGGCAATTCCTCTCTGAGAGAGATTTGAACACAGTTTAGGTAAAAATCTTTGAATCCGGTAATGCCCTCAAATGAAACAAAACGAGGATCGTTATAACTTCGGAAAGCATCATCCCAGACTCTCGTTCCCTTTGTCTCTGCGAGTTTCTTAAGGATCTTTGGTACGTGAGTTGTCGCTTGCAAAAATCATCAATCAAACAAAATATTTCTACTAGGGAAACCACTTTTCTTATTTATCATGAAATTGAGAAAAACTTTTAATGGTTAAAGGCAAAAAATAATCTTAATGGCACCTATGCCTTTTACCATTGAGCAAGGCGACAATATGAAAATCACCGCAGGGCTGCAGCAAGACTTTTTAGATGCGTTCTGAAATTTATCAAAACGCAGCTAACTCCAGAGGCGAACCTCATATACCAAGCAACTTTGAGGTTTTATAGCTTTACTTGGGATATACTCCGTTACCTCGAAAAACTAGAGTCGTTATGCTGAAGTACGTTTTTCTCTTTCCCTAAATCTTTGTCCCTTTCCGAACTTTTTCTTTACAGGGGTTTTCATAGACATCGTAGCCATATTAATTTCTTCGCTTCTGTTCTTAGAATTTAACTTTTTATTTTTTCTATAAAGAACAAAAATGTATAACAAGAAAGGCAAAAAATCATACCAACAAAAAGGCTTAATTTTGCCGCAAGGAAACTAATTAAAAGTACTAAAACTGCAATTAAGCTTGATACCCCTTTAACCGCAACCAAGCTACATTTTTCAAACATTATTTCACACTTAAGAGCTTTCTCTTCAAGAGAATGACGATGTTTTTGTTCTTTTTCAACTAAGTCCACTAATTTATCTACTATACCCGGCGCTATTTCTTCATAACTTTCTAACATTGCTGGAGATGGAAGAATTGAAGAAATTTTACTCTGTTTCATAAAACCATCACGAGTATTTTTATTTACCTCATTTTTTGACACAGGATTGCCTCCATTGTACTAAAACATTATTAAGATCATCTCCTACGGCGTGCCAGTCTCTATTCAAAGAAGATTTAATATCTGATAAAATAAAAGGATGTTCCTTGCTTTGCACCCGATGTCTTTTTCTTAAAAAAAACAAAAAAAGCTTTTTCAAAACATCAAACATAAAAAACCAAACAAGGTAAGTTATCAAATACCTTTATAATATTTTATTAAATAAAAGTAAATTTTTTTACTTATTAAATTGACTCTCTGCTCATAATAAATAGAATACCCGCTTATATACTGTACCGCTAGTTCCCGTAGCTCAGCAGGACAGAGCGTTGGATTCCTAATCTAAAGGTCGCAGGTTCGAATCCTGTCGGGAACGCCAGAAATTCAATTAGGTACTGGAGCGCGACTAAATCTAAGTGTCGCTCAAAGATTGTAAGCATCGAACTCTCTGCACTTTCATAAATTTAACTCATAATGCTTAGCTGTAGTGCACAATAGCATCTGCAAACAACTTAGGATCTAAAGAATTGAGGTCTTCTATGTCTTCTCCTATGCCAATTGCATATATCGGAATTTTATATTTTTGGGTCAAGGTCAGCACTATGCCTCCTTTTGCACTGCTATCTAACTTAGTGATTATAAGGCCAGTAATCTGCACTACTTTCATAAAGGCCTCAAGTTGCTGTAAAGCATTCTGTCCCGTGCTACCATCTAATACCATAATTATCTCTTGAGGTGCGATTGAATTAATTTTTTGTATCACTCTAACGGTCTTTTCAAGTTCAGACATTAAATTTTGATTGTTGTGTAATCTACCAGCAGTATCCACTATTAGTACATCAATATTTTGTTCTTGGACTAGAAGTTGCGCGTTATAAGCAATACTCGAGGGGTCTTGTTTATCTTGACCAGTTACTATGGCACAATCCACTCTTTCACTCCAAGCAACCAATTGCTCAACGGCCGAAGCTCTAAAAGTATCACAGGCCGCTAACATAACACTCTTACCTACATCCTTAAAACGCTTGGCTAACTTACCAGCAGTAGTAGTTTTACCATTACCGTTTACTCCACATAATACAATTGTAGTAGGCTTAGCAATAATTTTTAAATCAACGGCATAAGGCTTAAGCATCTCCGTTATTTCATGATTCAAAAAGCCCTTGACTCCGCGTTCTAAGTCATCTTCATTTTTGATCTTTAGGTTAGAGATTTTCTTAGTTAATTCATCCGCAATAGCAAAACCTACGTCAGCTGATACTAGTAAATCTTGGATTTCTTCTAAAGTCTCTTGATCAAGCTTTTTACGGTCTAAAATTACTTTGAGTCCAGAGCTCAGAGTATTAGCAGTTTTAAATAGACCTTTCTTTAAACGAGCAAACCAATTCACTGATAACTTTTATAAAAATTTTTCTTCAAAATATATCCATGATCACGAGAAATCAAATTATATTTGAAACAAAAAGGAGGTAGGTTGCCTTGCCCCCGTCACCCTACCCTTCAAAGTCAATAATTTCACCCGCTTCTCTATTAACAGCAATCCATATAAAGGCGTACTCCCACTTCCATTCTTTGGTCTTTTTTTATATATGTGCACAGCTCCTCAATCTCTAGGACCTCGATATCCTTAAGTGACTATATTTGGCTGTTATGGATTCCAGTCAGTCTCTCTATCGCCCTAATCCCGCAGTCCTCAAGGTTAGGTTTTAGGTCTATCATTCATAGTGTATTTCTGCCGCTTATCACCTTCTCGGTAATTCTTTTTGCAATTCTTGCACCTATTATTTTACCTCTTGCTGGTCCATACACCACACCATTCTTCACCTGCTCAGCTGTGGAGCCGCAATATTTACACTTGATTGTCATTTCTACTCCCGTTTTACTATGAAGATACCACATCCTCTTATTGCCGCCTATAATTAACCAGGCATTGCCTTTTCAATCTGCTCAATAATATTCCCGGTTACTTTCTCCATGACATGATTTTGAGATAATCTTGTGCTTAAACACTTAAAATCAACTCTATCAAGCTCTTGGTCTTGCTCAGCGCAGCCATACACATAGTATTCTTCACCAGTCTTTGGGTCTACATTTATTTGCAAACACTGCGCACATATCTCTTTCATCATGCACTGCATAGGAGAATTGATGGAGCCAATTGCAATATGCCCAGCTTTAAACAAATGTCTTAAGTTATTATGCCTTGCATAAGCAACTGCAGCCATCATTTTATCGGAGCCTATAACTATCATCCTATCAATACTAGTTAACTTAATCTCAGCTTCTTGTAACTCTCCATACCTCCTAATTGCCTCAACTATATTACAATTAAAAGATAAATCTTGTTCCCTATTTTTTGGCAAAGCCCTGGTATCACAGCACCAAACCACAATATCAGCGGCATTTTCTATCTCGCTTTCTTTATAGCGATCATTTAATGTTCTATAGCCAGCAAAATACAACACCTTACATCCATTATTTCTCATAGCCTGCCCTATTGAAAACAATACTGCATTTCCGAGTCCTCCACCTACTAGCATTACTGTTTCGTTTTTAGGTATAGTTGTAGGGATACCAGTAGGCCCCATTAATGAAACTAACTCCCCTTCTTGCAAATACTGGCAAAAATTTGAAGATCCAAGCATCTCTAGAGCTATTAAAGATACGCTCCCCTCTTCTTTATTGACTTGTGCCCCAGTTAAAGCTAAAGGTTCCATAGTCGTAGTATAACCATATTTGCCCTTTAAAGCGTTTACCGCGTAATTTTGTAATCGATAGAACTGACCTGGTTCAAAATTCATGGCTGCACTCTTAGCCTTAATAATCACTTCAACAATATTCTCGGTTAACCTATTAACTTTAAGTATTCGAGCTAATAATAAATCATCTAAATCCTTAAAAAACTCTCGTTGATTGATGCGGTTTAGAGGTGCTTGGTTTTTCATTTTATCAATAATTGGTAAATAGCTATCTTTAGCGCTAGCCATAGCTTTTACTACATTTCCAGCATATTTCGGATGCAAATCGCCAAGTATACTTACATCGTCTAATTTCTCATCAGCAAAATAATTTTCTTTTATCGAAAAATGCTTAGGGTCTTCTTTAGCAAGAACAGTGTTAGGCTTAGTGCCAATTGCAACTAAAATTGTTCTAGCTGGTGTTAATCCTTTAGAGTGCACAATTCCAGTACAATGATTATCATGATCAACCTCAATTGAAAGAGGCAGAGCATTGTCGATTATCATAACCCCCTCTTCCAATGCTTTTTCGAGTTCTTCATGATTTAGCTTATAGCTAGGTGATTCGGTTAAACTTTTCCGATATATAATTGTTACTCCTCCCAGGCTTTGCAGTATTTTTGCCTTCTGGTCAGGTTTAGCTCTTAATTCTCTTGCATGCGCTAAAAATTTCTCAATAGTATCCCTTTCTTTTTCATCCAATCTAGCAAAAATTTCGTCGCCGAATAGTTCATATCTAACTAACAATTTCTCCACTTGTTCGGCATAATAATTTAGGCTTTCCGTGGCTGCATCAACTGCGGTAAGGCCTCCCCCTACCACTACTATTGGTAACTCAATTTGTAAATTAGCTAAATTTTGTTGGCGATTAGGTCCAGAAAGCTGTAATGCCATCAAAAAATCTGAGGCTGTCCTCACACCCCCTGCTAATGCATTGGGTATACTCAATAAATTTGGACTGCCTGCCCCTAGCGCCAAGGCCACATGATCAAACCCTAGCTCTTTTGCCTGTACATAAGTTATATTGCTACCAAATCTAATACCGCCGTACATTCTAAAATTACTTCTACGTTCTAATAACAATCTAATAACTTTTAAATAGTTCTTATTCCAACGCACAGTAATACCGTACTCTGTAACTCCACCGAACCCTGCCCCTACTCTATCGTTTAAGTTTTCGTATATATCACTAATATTTTTGATGGGAAAAAATTCATTCCTCGTTCCATTAGCAGATATGCCTGATAATTCTTGATTTAAAGGTTCAATTTTTAATCCATCAATTGCAACAACACTAACTCCTTGATTTAATAAATAATGAGCTAAAGTAAAGCCAGCCGGACCAAGACCCACCACCAAAACCTTATGATCATTATATGGCAAAGGAAGCCACTGCTTAAAATTCAACGGATTCCATTTAGTAAGCAAACTGTATATCTCAAAGCCATATGGCAGTTCTAGCACAGTTTGTAAAGTTTCTGTTTCAACTAACGGAATATCAACTGGTTTTTGTTTTTGGTATATACAAGACTTCATACAGTCATTGCATATTCTATGCCCTGTTGCAGCTAGCATTGGGTTATCAATAATGGCAACCGCTAATGGAGCCAAGATTAAACCATTCGCTCTTAATAGATTCATCTCCGATATTTTCTCCTTCAAGGGACAGCCGTGCAAAACAATCCCTAAACCATTTTTTGCAATTACCTCATCCTTTTTCAGACCTTTTGAACATGAATCCTTTTGCTGTTTATGGCAATGGATACAATACTTTGCCTCTCCAACCGCCTTACTTTTGCTTAAGCCGCTATCATTTAAATTAAATTTGTCTCTATTCCTCAATTCTTCATCCGCCTTCTTAATGATGCCTTCCCTAACATCAAATTCGATCAAATGCTCAAAATCAACTTTTTCTGGTAAGGAAAAAAGAAGAGAATCCTTATTATTATGTAAAGACCACGCAGCATAAATTATTGCGATCTCTATTAATTCCTCATTATTTTCCTGTTGCCATTGCGTAATGGACTTCGCCATTGAAATCGCTGAATGAAAATCAAACCCACCTTGAGCAAGCTTCTCTTTTGCATCCGAAATACTATTCTCGAGCTCCTCAATAGTAAAGCTAACTTGCTTAGCTACCCTTCTTTGAACAAAATTTCTCTTACATTCAAATAAGATATCCAGGTCTTGCTGTACTTCCTTTAGCTTATTAATTTCAAGATTGACATCGAACAAATTACTTATGAACTTCTCAACGAAAGGTGCCAACCTGATGAGTAAATCAGAGTCGGCGAAATTTGTACTACGGCCTTTGATAAAGTCATCATACAAGCCTTCATCAAATTCTTTAAGCTCCCGGCAAAAAATTTGGTCAATTTTTATTAAGCCCCCTCTTTGATACAAATCATTAAAGGTAACATATTTAAGGTTAAGCATACATAGGAAAAAAAGACAAATAACAGTAGTAACTGTCTTCTACTATAGCAGGGCTTTTATTTCAATGAAAACCTACATGCTGGTTTCATCAATTTCCCACCACTCATGTGTTTCATTCTGAAAAGGAACCGGCTGTTCGTCGTCATGCTTACTAAAATCAGTAGCTTCAGATCAACTTCCAACAGTGCGTGCGTTGCACTTGTATAAGGATTTCCTGGTTCTTCATACATATACTCACTAAAATTTTGTATAGAATATAACGCTGAATTCCATGGCTGACCGTTTTCCACTGTTACGTTGATAACATTGACTTGACCATAACCTTCTTGAGGCAACACTAACGGCGGCTGGTCACATACATCTTGGCGAGATAGTGCTACATTTATCCGTGCCCTACTGGCCACTTCAGCTACTTCGGTTGCCGCTATTGACCTCAACGTATCATGTGTGTAATGGTGCTGTCATAACTACAGCTTCAACTACGCTTGAATCCGCAGTAGGGTGCTCATTAGCATTTACAATGCTTTCTTGCATTAACTGATTGATATATTTAGATGTATCTGTCATTCCTGCTGTTCCTTGGTCTACATAGGGTTCAACCTTTTGGCCGCTCTGGTAAGTTTAGCTGCTATGGTTCTTTAGGCTTTCCATATAGAAAACTAATTATAGGGTGCCAGGATTAAAGATTTGCATTATACTAACCACAAAAAGTTTATTGGGAGTTTTTAAATAAGTGCGTTTTATCGATGAGGCAAAGATATATTTAAAATCTGGGGATGGCGGTGCTGGTGTTTCAAGCTTTAGAAGGGAAAAGTTTATTGAATATGGAGGACCAGATGGTGGCAACGGAGGAAAGGGGGGCAGTATAATTTTTAAGGCTGTACCAAATCTTAATACATTGATAGATTTTCGTTATAAGCAGCATTTTAAAGCCCAAAATGGCAGAAGGGGAAGTGGGGCTAACAAAACAGGGGCACACGGTGAGGATATTGTAATAGAGGTCCCGCTTTGGACTCAGATTTATGACGAAGATGGTGATACCTTGCTTTATGATATGAATGAGCCCGGTAAAGAGGTAATTGTTGCAGAAGGGGGAGATGGTGGCTTGGGTAATGCAAGCTTTAAAACTTCGACTAATAGAGCGCCAAGAAGGAGTACTGAAGGTTGGCCTGGTACAGAAATGTGGGTTTGGTTGAAACTTAAATTGTTATCGGATGTGGGGTTGCTTGGATTTCCAAACGCAGGAAAGTCAACTTTTTTATCGGTAATTAGTGCTGCAAAACCTAAAATTGCTGATTATCCTTTTACCACCCTAAAACCTCAGTTAGGAGTTGCTTATATCGATCACGAAGAAATTGTTATAGCTGATATTCCAGGCCTTATAGAAGGAGCGATCGAAGGTGCAGGTCTTGGACATAAATTTTTAAAACATCTAGAAAGGTGTAAAGTTCTACTGCATTTGATTGATATTACTGAGGAAGATATCAAGTCAAAATACCAAATTATTAGATCCGAATTGAAGCAATATAGCCCTGAGCTCGCAGTTAAACCCGAATTGATCGTCTTCAGCAAAAATGATTTAATGGGAGAAGAGCAGCAAGAGAAAATTAATACTTTTTTTAAGAAGACTGGGCTCAAGCCTATGGTATTCTCTGCAGTAACTGGGGTAGGAATAAAAGAAGTTTTAAGGGCTTTAAATAGCATGCTAAAAGAAGATATAGTTGGCTGAGCTTGACATGGAGTTTGCGCCCAAGAATTAGGGGGATTATTTTTGGCTTTTTTAGATAAAACAATATATTATGACGGTTCGTTGGGTCTGTTTTTCTCTATATTATACCTCTCTTCAAAAAACAGCCCAAAAGAAATTTTAGAGCTAAACTCGGCGCTTGCTGGTGTTCAGCTTCGTACCTTGAAGTTCACTATCAACCTTAATTAAGGAGCTTATTTATGGCAAATGGTGTATTCGAATTATCATCGCTCTTAACCTCAACCGCTTTTGGGGTAGCGATTAATGGGATTAATGTTAATAATGGAGCTGGACACTCGGTGTCGGCGGCCGGTGGTGTGGAACGGTGATGGGAGTGGATGATGCAGTAATTGGCAAGCGACCTAGGCCGCTCCAAGTGGCAGGACTTTGGCAGTGCAAGCATATGTATGTAGTATTTGGTAAATCATCTTTTACTTTTTCTTTAGAGTTATCAAGTCTTAACGGCAGTAATGGATTTATTATTAACGGTATCGCAAACGGTAATAATGCTGGAAGGTCAGTTGCTTTTGCAGGAGATGCAAATAAGATGGGGCTTTGCTGATTTTAATTATTGGTTGCAGTGGAGGCCGATCCAGGGGGCAGAAATCGTGCTGGACGATCATATATTATGTATATGGCGCTTCTTCTTTTACTCCATATCTAAAGCTTGCATCATTAAATGGTAAATGGTTTTATGATTAACGGTATAGCAGCTAGTAACGAAGCTGGAATATTTGTATCAAAAGCAGGAGATATAAATAAAGATGGGTTCACGGATATAATAATTGGAGCTCATAGAGCTGACCCGAATGGTAAGAGTGCAGCAGGACAAGCATATATAGTTTTATGCGGGACTTTTAGCTGAGAATTTTTCTCCAAGCACTACGACCACACCTACCACCACCACCGCTCAACCTGCTACAACTACGACAACTACAGGTTACTACTTACTTTGGCTACAACTTTCAATAGCTACAACTACTTCACAAGCTGAAGAAACTCCAGATGGGAGCAAGAGCAGTGGTTCAGCTCTTCCAATTATTATTGGAACTGTGGAAATTGGAGTTTTAGGAGTAACTGCAGCGGCTGTGATTGGCTATAGGCTCTATACTAGCAATTCTCGTAAACATAAAAACTGAGGTGCCTATGAAGCAAACATGGTCTAATCCCTTGTTTTTTAAATGGTAATTTCCCAGATAATCAATTTCCAAGTGCTGATACCGCAATGGTAAGTCAGACCGCAATCAGATCAACTTTATGGGGTAGAGATTAAGGGAGAGGGGGTTGAGCTAGAGGTCTCTAAAAGCCTCCAGGGCCTGTAGCCGCCCCTTGGAACCCAAGGCTTTGTGGCGACACTCAGGATGCAGGTTCAGTACAAATATGGAGGAACTTCCTGAACCGAAGCAACCCAGATGCGCCTTGGAATTCGCATCTATATGAAGTTAATGAGACCATCGGCAACGGGCACTTCACTCGATTCTGCTCTTTATGGAGAACAGAGACATGGGGGTATGAATTTGAAGACCTAGATAACACTACGGAAGGTTCATCTGGAGCGTAGCTCTATTGAATGATTGGGGTTTGCTTCATAATCCTTCTTTGTCGGCAAAGGCGGGTTTTACGAGCGGCATCACTTCAATGCTGAAAAAGTCATAAGTATTTGTTTTCCTTCAAGCTTCGGCAGAGAATCAGGCTTTGCAAATTCACTAGTATCTTCAACAAGCTTATTTGCTAATGCAAATCCTATTTCATTATGAGTAATTTCTCTACCTTTAAAGACTATGAGAACTCTTACTTTGTTGCCATTATCAATAAACTTCTTTAAACTGCGCAGTTTGACAGCATAATCGCCTTCAGCAATAGTTGGGCGTAATTTTAACTCTTTTGTTTCTACAGTTTTTTGTTTTAGGCGGGCAGCATGTTGCTTTTTCTGCTGCTCATATTTATATTTGCCAAAATCCATTATTTTACATATAGGAGGAGCTGCATTTGGTGAAATTTCAACTAGATCAAACCCTCTTTGTTGCGCTAGCGAAAAAGCCTCTTTGGCCTGCAGGATACCAACCATATTGCCATTTTCATCTATCAATCTTATTTCGCCGTTAATCTGGTGATTGACGCGTATAGAAATTTTAGTGTTTATAAACTACCTCTTAAATATATTAGCTGGACTGCGAGATTCCGCTACTACTTGTGTTATAAATTCGTTTAAATTCATATTTTGTTGGTCTGATGACCCAATACGTCTTATTGAAGCCGTACGATCTTTTGCCTCATTTCTTCCAACTATCAATATTATAGGGACTTTTACTGATGAGTACTGTTTTATTTTATAATTTAATGTTTCACCCTTAGTATCAACAATATGTTCTATGCCATTATCAGCTAAAATTGTGGCTATTTCATTAGCATAATCAGCAACATCCGATGTTATAGTAATAACTGCTACTTTGATTGGGGCAAGCCAAAGCGGGAGTTTTCCTGCATAGTGTTCAATTAGAATGCCTATAAAGCGCTCTAAAGAGCCGAATAAAGCACGGTGTAACATCACAGGGTGGTATCTGTTACCATCTTGACCTGTATAGTATGCTCCAAGCCTTCCAGGCAAGTTCAGGTCAACCTGAAGGGTACCAAGCTGCCAATCACGGCCTATGGCATCTCTTAAGACAAATTCAAGCTTAGGTCCATAAAATGCTCCTTCACCGAGGTTTAAAGCAAATTCGGTTCCAAGTGCTTGTAATGAGCTGAGTAGAGCTGCTTCTGACTTATCCCAAATCTCGTCAGAGCCAAGGCGCTTTTCTGGCCTTGTGGAGAACTTCACCTTTATAGCGTCGAAACCAAAATCCCTATATATCTCAAAAACTAACTGACATACTTTGAGACTCTCTTCCTGTAGTTGATCTTCAGTACAAAAAATATGCGCATCATCCTGAGTAAATGCACGTACTCGCATCAAGCCGTGTAAAGAGCCAGATGGCTCATACCGATGTACTTTACCAAATTCTGACAAACGCAGCGGTAAACCTCTATAACTAACAATACCCCGTTTGAAAACCTGGATTCCGCCCGGACAGTTCATCGGCCGCACCGCATATACTTTTTCGTCTGCAGCATGAGCAGTAAACATGTTATCCCCAAATTTTTCCCAATGCCCCGATTCTTCCCACAAACATTTATCCATGATCTCAGGAGTAGAAATCTCTAAATAGCCAGCTTTATCTTGCTTAAGTCTCATGTAATTGACCAAAGTCTGAAACAACTTCCAGCCTTTTGGATGCCAGAATACAGCGCCCGGAGCTTCTTCTTGGAAGTGGAACAAATCCATTTCTTTACCAAGTTTACGGTGCTCTCTCTTTTCAGCTTCTTCAAGCATATGAAGATAATTACCTAAATCAGCTGTAGTCGCCCATGCCGTACCATATATTCTTTGTAAAGCAGCATTTTTACTATCGCCGCGCCAGTAAGAACCTGAAATTTTCATTAATTTAAAGGCTTTGATAAAACCGGTCGAAGGAGCATGTGGACCTCTACATAAATCTGCGAAATCACCTTGCCAATAAATGCTCACTTCTTCATTATCAGGTATGGCTTCGATTAATTCAATTTTATAGAATTCTCCAATAGATTTAAAATATTCAATGGCCTCTTTTTTTGAAACTACTTTCCTAATGATTTTTTGGTTAGCATTAATAATTTCAAGCATCTTTTTTTCAATGACTTGAAGGTCTTCTGCATGAAATGGGGTACTTTTCGCAAAATCATAATAAAAGCCGTTTTCTATTACGGGCCCTATTGTAACTTGCGCCTCAGGAAAAAGTTCTTTTACAGCTTGTGCTAATACATGCGCAGCATCATGTCTAATTACTTCTAAACCTTCACTAGAGCCCGGCGTTACTATTTCTATTTTTGCATCTTCTTCAATAATAGTATCTAGATCTTTCAAAGCCCCGTTAACTTTAATAGCGATGGCTTTTTTGGCTAAACTCTTGCTTATGCTTTCAGCTACATCTAAACCACTTAGAGGCGCTTCGAAAGATCGCGTACTTCCATCTAGTAAGTGAATATTAATCATTACTTGATATGTTGATAAATAAATTTGTTAAAATATTAGTTAGAGGAATCTATATCAAAGTTGCAATAAAATCTAGTCATTTTCAGGAAACTTTATCTGATTTCTTAATTTAAATAGCCCTAGGAGGTTAAGAATAAGTAGGGATCCACCAGAAACACTCATGATCAGCATAACCATTGATTGATCATGAAATGAGAAAAATATAAATGCCAGTATTGCATATAAAATATAAATTATACGGCCATACCTTCTATTAATAAATTTAGCACACTTTTGGCCTACTACTAAGTAGCCTATAATGGTTGTGAATCCGGCTATAAAAAATACAATAGCCATGAATATTTCCGCATACGGTATAACTGTAGAAAGTCCTAAAATAATATATTCAGAAAGTTTAATATTTGGAATATTCCAGACTTCAGTCAAAAGTACAATCAAGACGCTAATAGTGCATAACATAGTATCAGCGAAAAGCGCAAAAATTGCCATACGTGCTTGTTTTTCTGGGTACTCGGTTTGAGATTCGCTAAGCACTGTTGCATCATACCCAATACCTATGTCTCCTGAGTAAACAGCGCGGGAAACCCCATAATGGGCGGCTAATAATGCAGTACTGCCTACAAAGCCTCCTATCGATGCATGACTTGTGAATGCAGAAGTTACTATACTAAGAAACAGGCTGGGTAACTTCTCCAGATTTAATATAAATATATATATAGCAATCAATATATAAATAGCTAAAAAAGGGGGTAATAGTACTGAACAAATATTAGCTAATCTTTTTACTCCGCCTAATGCGCTTAAAAGTACCAGCCCCAGAAGAGTAGAAATAACTACAATTCTATTCATATTAAAAGTAGTAGCAAAAGTGTCGGTAATAATTAAAAATTGACTGACTTCTGCTCCATATACGCAAAATAATAAGCAAAATATTATCGGAATAACCTTATTGCCAAAAGCCTTCTCTAAATAATACATGGGGCCACCATCATAGCCGTTTTTAGTATTAGCTTTTCTATGTTTTATTCCAAGATATATCTCAGAGTATTTTACTATCATGCCTATAAAAGAGGCGATCCAGAGCCATATCAAACTTCCAGGGCCACCTATTGTGACTGTTGACATGACAGCTACTAAGTTGCCTATACCAACCATTCCACCTAACGACGCAAAATATAACTTTATAGGATGTACTCCTGCTTTGTTTTTATCAGCGTCTGCAATTAATGATTTAAAGTGGGTCTTGATATTTAATATCACCTTAACTTGATATAAGCGCGATTTTATTGTGAAATATAAGCCAGCAAATAGTATAATTGCTAATGCTAGATAATCCCACAGCAGATTGTCTAATAACTCTAAAAAACTAAAGAAGTAGTGCATAGTCAATTTGAAAGTTGCAGTAAAAAGAATGTGGTTTATTAGCTGATTGAAAATTTTTTTATCACAAGAGCAGTATGAATAAGCATGATTAAGTTAAAGAAACCCAATTTTAAAATGAGAAACATAATCCCTTTTATGCATGTAATTCAAGAGCCAGTTGTGTAACAGACGAGCAAACGAGTGTCAACTTAAAAATATCTTAACTTTTGGCATTGCCTAATATTTTATAGATAGAAGTTTCAAATCCAGCAAATGCCTATGGAAGAAGAGGGTAAGAGTAGCGCAAAGCATCCTCAGGGGTTTGCTATAGCGCTTCGTTCTTCGATTAAAACTAGCTAGATAATGCCTCTTAAAGAATTCTTTGATTCTACCACAATGATGTCCCAGCCTTTGTTTTGTGATGGTGCGTGGAGTAGTATTCATAAACGCTGTAATCATCTGTACATGCTCAATTTTATAACGTTCCTCAAAGCCTAAATGACAGGTTCAGGTGGGTTGCCTTACTCCCGTCACCTACCTTCAAAATCAATAATTTCACCTGATCCTCTATCAACAGCAATCAATATAAAGGTGTACTCCCACTTCCATTCTTTGGTCTTTTTTTATATATGTGCACAGCTCCTCAATCTCTAGGACCTCGATATCCTTAAGTGACTTTGTGCTGTTGCAGCTCTTATCTAACTTTTCTTGCACATAGCGTCCCCCGTCCTTCGATCCATGAAGATATTTGGCCGTTATGGATTCCAGTCAGTCTCTCTATCATCCTAATCCCGCAGTCCTCAAGATTAGGTTTTAAGTCTATCATTCATAGTGTATTCTGCCGCTTATCACCTTCTCGGTAATTCTTTTTGCAATTCTTGCACCTATTTACCTCTTGATGTCCCTATACCACGCCATTCTTCACCTGCTCGCTGGAGCCGCAATATTTACACTTGATTGTCATTTCCTACTTCACCCATTCTACTATGAAGATATCATACCATCTTGTTGCCGTCTATAATTACCAGGCATTGCCGTTGTAGTCCTATAACTACTCCTGATATTTCACAAACTGAGCATTATAGGTAGTTTTTTCTGAGTCCATATCTAATGAACTAATTAATTAGTTGCAATATTAAGCAGTGTATATAATCACCTGTCATTCAAGTCAACAGATTATTCCGATTTGAAGTTTAGAACGGCGACAGAATATCAATTAATTGAGATCCATACCTGCCCTGTTGGTAATCAGTTAGCTGCCCTCTGCCACCATAGGATATTCTTGCTTCAGCAATTTGATCAATAGTGACTGAATTATCACTGTTTACATCTTCTGGTCTTACTATTCCCTCGACCGTTACTTCTCTCAACTCGTTGTTCACCCTAATTTCTTGGCTACCTTTAATTAACAAATTATTGCTTGGCAATATCCTCATAACAGTCGCAGCAACAATCGTATTAATAGTTTCTTGACGATCTATTTTGCCGCTACCATTATCGGTATTGCCCCCTTTAATAGAGATAAGCTTAGCTGGATCTATATCAGTATTTTTCTCTAAAACTGTTTCTAATCCAAAAAGTTTTGGCATGCCAACATTATTAGAGCTATCACGTTTCTTTTCTGTTTTATTATCTAGCTTAGCCTGATCTTGAATCACCACTTTTACTTTTAATATGTCTCCAACGCTTCTAGCTCTTTGATCCCTAAAAAAGGTTCTGGACCCTGGCCTCCATAATGAATTTTTAATTTGCGCTTTGGCGGCAGTGTTAGATATATCCCTACTATCGGTTAAATGTGCTTTGGCCATGGCCTGCAACTGATTAATCTGAATCTGATTAGTCATGTCAACTTGGTTGAGTTCCGGCTTACGGCCCAAATTCTTAAATCTTTCATTAAAATAGCTACAGCTAGTCAACGTAACACAAGCTGTCATGCATAATATATATTTTATCATTATCATCTACCATGTACCTCAACAACACCAGGAGCAACGACTTTACCATGCAGCATTTTATTGCTTGCAACATTTTTAACCCTTATAATTTTACCAGCAACTCCGACTTCGGTACTAATACCAGTTGTTTCTATCAATAAATTATTATTTGTATACCTTACTACAACAGCTTCCCCTTTTTTTATCAGAGGAGTCACTTCAATATCATTTTCTCTAATCATTTTGCCAGGCATAATTCTCCTTTTGGCAACTTTGCCAACAAGATCTTCTTTCTTTAAAATACAATTATTTTTTACCTGGTTAGCTGGAAATATTGCCATGTTTATAGCATCTTCCGTAATAACAGTTCCATTTTTTGTGGGCTGTTGTAATACAGGCACCCGCACAGCTTCGTAATATGTACCACTAAGCACGCTTTCTCCGTCCTCAGTATTTACAATAGCGCTGAAGTTATTGTTGCCATTTACTAACACCGACACCTCTTCAACCTGATCTGTACTATCTATTTTTTTAATCTTATTATCAAATCTAACTAGTACAGCCTCAAGGCCTCTTTGCTTTTCTATCTCATGAGAAATCACGCTACTAACTCGGTCTGGTTCAACAGCGCCAGAGAAATGCATCATTAGCAGCAAAATTAAAAAAGATATAAAGCTCAAACGACCTATGTGGTAAATCATACTCTTGCATCCATTAATCTATCTTCAATTTTTGCTCCAACTTCAAAAGCTTTGAGGCTATAGTTATTCCAATGGCTACTTTCTGTGAGACTTAAAATTGATAAAATCGGATCAACGTTAGATTTTTCAATATAATATTGTTTAACTGTGCCCATGTTATTTTCATCTGGATGCGCAAACATTGGCGCCCCAGAGCCTTCACTTTCCTCAAATAAGTGCTGACCAAGTCTTTTTAATCCGTTAGGATTGATAAAGTTTGCCATCTCAACCCTACCTATTTCTTGAACTGCGTTATCGATCATAACACTAACGGTACCGTTCTCTTTAATAGTAAAATCAGTAGCACCCATATCCGGAATAACAATCGCTTGCTGGCCAACTTGGTAGCCAGTACCAACCATTACTATTTTTCCCTCTGAATCCTTCATAAATTCACCATTTCTCGTATATGCAATACTGCCGTCTGGCTTAGTAATCACAAAAAATCCAACCCCAGATATCGCAACATTAAAACCGTTACTTTCAGTTTGAATAATCTCTCCAGGTGAAAAATCTGAGCTAATGCCGCTTATAGCAACCCCATTACCCATCTGCACCAACCCTATTTCTTTGTCATCTTCTCCGAGCCTGCGTTCAGTTCTATATGCAAGATCATAAAAAGATGATTTAAATCTTTTATAACCATTAGTATTAAGGTTAGCCAAGTTATTCGCATCGTCCTTAATTGCCTGAGAGCTGGCTTGCAAACCAGTTGCTGCTGTTCTTAGTGCTGTTGCCATAATTTTCCTCCTAATTAATCATTGGATTTACTAAAAATTTTATAAGTAGATCTAATATTTTCTCTGTTAGTATTTATAACCAAGTTATTACTTTCTACTTGCTTATTAGTTTCAGTTAATTCTAGCAGTCCAAGTATTGTATCTACATTTGAGCCTTCAATCATGCCCTGTATTAACGAGGTCCTTGTTATATCTACAGGCGCAGGTTCTCCATTAATGATAAAGTCACCGTATCTACCTTTTAGGACTACTTCGTCCTGAGCAAATTCGAAAATTCCTATAGTACCAGCCTCTGCACCATTTACAAAAATTCTACCATCTTTTAAAACATCAAAACTCTCATACTCTTGACCGACATTAATTTCTCCTCCATCAACGTCGCTAACACTTCTTCCGTTCATATCCTTTAATATCCCTTCAGAATTTAAAGTAAATTTACCATTCCGTGTAAACTTACGATTACCATTTGCTTCAATGACTGCAAAAAATCCAGTACCAATTATTGCAAAATCAAACTTATTATTAGTCTGCTGTAAGTTGCCCTGTACATAATTAGTAACAGTTTTAGCATCAACAGGCATACTATTGTCCTTATTAAAATCATAGTGTAGCCATTTTTGAAATAGGACATCATCTCCCTTAAAACCAGAAGTTGAGGCGTTAGCAGCATTGTTACTAATAACTTTTAATTTATTGTTTGATGCAACTTTGCCAGCTAAGGCTGTATATTCCGCATTATTCATCTAAATAAAAAAATTACTTGTTTATTCATTAAGTTATATGACTTAACTAAAAACGCAAACTAATTTTAATATTTTTCTCTTTAAAGCTGCAATACGAATCGTAATTTAAAACAATTGCCTTAATTTCAATGCAATAGTCAAGGTTCCATCATCCATATGATCCAACTCCGCTCCCATAGGTATTCCATGCGCTAATCTAGTTGCCTTAATACCAGCTTTTTCGACCAAGCTCGCAATATAATGTCCAGTGCTCTCTCCTTCCAAAGTTGCATTTGTCGCTATAATAACTTCACCGATATTACTGACTAACCTTCTTTTTAATTTATCTATAGTTAGCGATTCTGGGGTTGTACCATTTATTGCAGATAATGTACCGCCCAAAACATGGTATAAACCATTATAGAGCCTGCTGCGTTCCAGAGCCCACAAGTCAGCTACTCCTTCAACAACACATATCAAGCTCTTATCTCTAGTACTAGAACTACAAATTGCGCATGGAGAAACAGAATCTAAATTATTACATATTTCACAGAACTTCATCTCTTTAGCAGTACTAATTATGGACTCTGATAATTTATGCATTAATTCTTTATGCTGCAGTAAATGGAGCGCAATACGGCGAGCCGATCTACGCCCTAATCCAGGGAGTTTAGCTATTATTGATATTAAATTTCGTAAAGAATTTTGCTGCATTACAATATTACTTTTTGTTTATTATTTATACGTTATTGATGTAAATAGCTAGTGTTTTTTTATTTCTATAAAAAACAAATAGCTGGGCCATAAAATATAACAAATAAATAGGATATTTAATAAATAATTCACTTGCCTCGTTTTTTTATAGCCTAAAATATCACCGTATTTTTAACAATAAAGGTAAACTAATAATGCACATTACTGAACTCCCTGAAGGCTACATACCCTCTGAAACCGAAGAATATATGAATCCCATGCAACTCGCTTATTTCAAAAATAAACTGCTTGATTGGAAAACAAATTTACAAGAAGAACTCTCAGAAGCAGTTAGATTGTTACAAGAAAAAAACTGGAACGAGCCTGATATGACTGATAGAGCAAGCGATGAGGTTGATGTCAGTATAGAATTAAAAACTCGAGATAGATATAGGAAATTAATTAGCAAAATCGATGATGCAATTTCCCGTATAGAGGTTGGAAATTATGGATATTGCCAAGAAACTAATGAACCAATAGGATTAAAAAGGCTAGAAGCACGCCCAGTAGCTACCCTTTCAATTGCCGCACAGGAAAAACATGAACGTTTTGAGAAAAGCCATAACGAAGATGATTATTAAGAATTAAAATGGCGATTTTATAATTAGCACAGTTGCAGTGCCGCTAATTCTTATACTAAAATTGAACATACCAATATAAATCTGATCCGGTAATAAAGATGATTAAATTAGGGCTTTTTCTTAGAAATGGTATCAAAAAGGGCAAGGAGCACAACAAAAAAAACAGTTTCACCAAGACTTTCAATATATATCGCTACAACCCTGATTTAAAGGAAGAGGGCCAACAAATCGATACTTATCATATTAATACCAAGAACTGTGGCCCAATGGTTCTTGACGCCTTAATTAACATTAAGGATAAGATAGATAGCACCTTAACTTTTAGGAGATCATGCCGTGAAGGTATATGTGGCAGCTGCGCAATGAATATAGATGGCACAAATACTTTAGCTTGTATCAAGCCCATTGACGAAGTAAGAGGAGACGTTAATATTTACCCTTTGCCCCATATGGAAGTAGTTAAAGACTTAGTGCCCGATTTAACTAATTTTTATTCCCAGTTGGCCTCTATAAAGCCTTGGATACATTCATCCAAGGCCCCCGGCGGTTCTGAAAGGCTACAGTCAGAAGAAGATAGAAAGAAATTAGATGGACTTTATGAGTGTATACTTTGCGCGTGCTGCTCAACCAGCTGCCCTAGTTATTGGTGGAATGGCGATAAATATTTAGGTCCTGCAATATTACTCCAAGCATATAGATGGATTATCGATAGCAGAGATGAATCTAAAGAAGAACGACTAAATCTTCTTGATGATAACTTTAAGCTATATCGCTGTCACACAATCATGAACTGTGCTAAAACTTGCCCTAAGCACCTTAATCCTGCTGAGGCAATTTCTGCTATCAAAAGGGAAATAGCTGCAAGAAGTATTTAAAAACTAAAACCCTACACATCTCAATAGCTTAGCTTTTAACTAGTTGAATAGATATTTGTGCTCCTAGCAGCACCCTTAAATTTACCTCTTATCCGTCATAAAAAGCTCAGTTTGAAGTAGGGAGTAGGCCCGCAAGCCTATTTTCCATGAGATATACCGGGTTTGAAGACATAAGCCAAGAGCCCTGAGAAAGAGAGGTCTGCCAAGAAATTGTTTGGCAAGCGATGCCTTTAAAGACCTTATTACGGCTAATACATAAGTTATGACAAACCTTCCAGCTTTTTGTTGAGTCAACGTACCTCTGTTTGTTTCCCTTTGCAGCAATTCAGCAGAATGACCAACGGAATGACCGCGTCTCGCATCCAGCTCAACAAAGCGATTGTAGCTGACAAGCTTCGGCAATCCCTCTCTGAGAGAGATTTGAACACAGTTTAGGTAAAAATCTTTGAATCCGGTAATGCCCTCAAATGAAACAAAACGAGGATCGTTATAACTTCGGAAAGCATCATCCCAGACTCTCGTTCCCTTTGTCTCTGCGAGTTTCTTAAGGATCTTTGGTACGTGAGTTGTCGCTTGCAGAAATCATCAATCAAACAAAATATTTCTACTAGGGGAACCACTTTTCTTATTTATCGTGAAATTGAGAAAAACTTAATGGTTACACAGCCTCTTTGAAGCCATATCAGATAATTTCTTTAAAACTTACCTCAAACTGGAGTTAACACATGAAAAGGTAGTTCACATGTCGAAGGTACAGAGCCAGAACTGGCTTAAGGCGGTGATAGCCCTCACGGCATTGATATACACTAAAGTTAAGAAGATAGTGAACACAAATAGCGCACTATCTTCTTTTTAGGATTAAATTGACGATCCAACCGAAGATAAAAGTTATACTAATAGAAAGAATGACATACAAATTCGGCCAGTTTCTAGTCCACTGCTCAAATCTGTCATAAAACTCTTCTCTAATTACGTTAATTTCAGCAGATTTTGTATAGATCTTTTTATCGCCTTTAGCAATCAAGTATACCTGCACTTTATAATCACCAGTCATGATGTTTTGAGCCATTGGGATTTGGACTACGTTATTTCCCTCTAAATTTTCTTGGTTTAGTAAAGTCAAGTAATACATAGAATTTTTTTGAATTTGAAAGAGCGCAGAAACAGCCCCGCTCATTTCTAAAGGCGAGTATTGTTCTTGGTTTATAAATGAAATTCTTCGCCCGAAAATATCTATTAGTAAAATCCTTGAAAACCTATCTAACTCAGCGCTATTCATATCAGTTGCCATAAATTGATACGATGACACCTTATGAGTTATAAAATTTTTGGATTTTGTCCAAATTCCAAATTTCTTCTCTTTTTGCCAAATCCTATACTGTGATTTAGGGCCTGAAACCTCAACGATAAATTGGGTTGGAAAATCAGCTTTGATTTCAAGAGCAATGTTGGCACCCTTAAAACCCTTACTTTTTACAATCTGGTTGCTAGATAAACTTATTTCAAAATTCTGTATGGCAAAAGCCTTGCACGGCAGAAAAATCAATAGTAAAACAATAACTCTCATCTCAGATCCATTATTTTAGTATTTCTATTTGATAAATATTTGTGGGCTCTGCAAATAACTCAAATCCTATCTTTGCGCACAGTAATAATGTTACAGTAGCTATCATAATTTTAAAAGTCTCTTGGCTTAATTGGGAACCTATTTTAGCACCAATTTGCGATCCAAAAACTGTACCAATTAGTAATGGAATTGCTAGTACAAGATCTATGCTTTGCGACTCTATAGCGTGGATATAATAAGAAATAAATGTAGTAAAAACCATTTGAAAGCTGATAGTTCCGGCCACATACGAAGAAGAAATACCGAAGATATATAGCAATATAGGTGTCATAATGAGGCTGCCTCCTAGCCCCATAAAAGAAAGCATAACTCCGCTTAGTGCCCCTAACGATAAAGGAAATATGGCACTCAGCTTGTTTTTAGAACTAGGAAATTTTGTTTTACAAAATGAAATCTTCTGCACCCAGTTTGGCAAGGGTTTTGGCGGAGTGGAAATTTTTTTATACCGATAGTACAGCAAAATCGCCACTTCCTTCGCATTAAAAGTGCCTATTGATAACAAAGTAAATAAAAAGCTAAGAGAGACAAAGATATCGAGCTTTCCTATATTAGAGTACCAGTGATAAAGAATAATGCCTAATATAATTCCTACAAGTCCGCCACTTATCAAGAACGCAGCTAATTTATAATCTATCAAATTCTTTCTAGCATAAATAAGAGAGGCCGAAAAAGAAGTTGCTAAAACCTGGTTTAAAGCAGTGGTAACAGCGATATGAATCGGAACACCCAGAAAAATAAGTATTGGTAGAAGTATAATACTTCCTCCAATACCGCACATACCCGCCATTATACCAACAATTACCCCTATACCGATTAAAGCTATCCCATTAATGTTTAACTCTGCAACAGGAAGGTATAGGTAATAAAAATTTTCAGAGTCAAATATCAACCAATTTACCTAAAAACAAGTTTAATTATATCTTATCTCATTTCTCTTTAAAATATCAATTAATTCCCCGCTTTGATAAAGCTCCTTCACTATATCGCATCCTCCAATAAACTCTCCTTTAATATAGAGCTGCGGAATCGTTGGCCAATCCGAGAAATCCTTAATTCTTTGCCTAAGGTCTTGGTCTTCAAGAATGTTGATATCAATAAATTCAACTCTTAGCTTATTAAGAACTTGCACAACCAACCCTGAAAAACCGCACATGGGAGCCCCTGCAGTACCTTTCATAAATAATACCACATCATTATTTTCTATTATTTCTCTTACCTGTGCAAAAATATCCTTATTCATAACTTTAACCTGCTGATGATTTTATAGAAATTGCATGTAATTCATTACCAACGTATCTACCAAGTGCACTGTATACCATTTTATGCTGCCGCAACCTAGACATCCCTTCAAAACTTTTATGCTTTATTTTTAGTTCATAGTGATCATTATCACCTGCATAATCTACCAGCTCTATCTCAGCACCATCAAAAGCTTTCCGTAGCAACTCCAAAATAACTCCTTTATCCAAAGCCATTAACTAAGCCCTTTCTAAATATTCTAATGTTACTGTACTTACTAAAATTTTGTCTCCTTGATTGATAAAAGGTGGAACCATAATACGAACTCCATTTTTAAGTACAGCTGGTTTATAAGAAGAAGCTGCTGTTTGTCCTTTAATGACGGGCTCGCACTCAGCAATTATTCCCTCAACCTTTTCAGGCAAAGAAACTGATACTGGTTTACTTTCATAGAGTTGTACTACAAGATTCATACCCTCTTTAAGAAATGGCACCAGATCTCCTACTAATTCTAAATCCACCTCAGTCTGCTCGTAGGTTCGCATATCCATCAGCGCCATTTTATCACCTTCAGTGTAAAGGTATTGCAAGTCATTAGTGTCAAGATGAGCTTTCTCAACAGTTTCGCTGCTTCTAAAGCGCACATTGGTTTTAGTTCCAGCCTGCATTTCTTTCATTTCAACTTGCATATAAGCTCCCCCTTTACCAGGCTGAGTGTGCATGGTCTTCAAAACCACCCAAAGCTTTCCGTGATATTCCAAAACATTTCCCACCCTTATGCTATTAGCATCTATTTTCATAATATTCTTGGTAAAAAATTACTTAACCCAAGCTTCTACCACAAACAAAGAATTGTGACAAACTAATTTAATATATATATCACCCCCCCCCTAAAGAATATTACACTACACCTACTGTGCCATCTATAAGGGACTATACCGGGTCTAGCTGCCAATAAGAGAGCATCTCCCTTAAAACTATCTTCTTATCCAGGAAATATTTCCGTCCTTTCTATAATAAACAACATTGGTAGCACCTGTTTGGCCATTTATAAACATATAAGCCGGCAAGTCCATAATGTCCATATGCATTACTGCATCTGACACACTCATTCTTTCAATTTGGAATGGCTTTTCAGCTATGATTATAGGCGTTTCATCAGCTGCTTCATCTACATCATCCTTTCGTGTTTCAATAACATACTTTACACTATCCAGGTAAGTACCCGGCTCAATCTTTCTTCTATGATGATTTCTTATTTTTGATTTATATCTTCGTAACTGCTTAGCCAATTTTGCCATAGCTTCGTCAAAGCTTTTATAAGGATCAAAGCCTTGAGCATTACTTTTTACTATAGTCCCCGTTCCAGTCCCTTCATTAACAATAATATCAGTTTTGAATAAGTGATTTTGTTTTGAAATAGTAACGTGGGACTTGATTGCATATTCAAAGAACTTTATCACATTATGCTCAACAGAAAACGTGATATGTTGGCGTAAGGACTCACCCACATCCAGATGCTTGCCAGAAATCAATATTTGCATTCCTATTCCTCCCCATTGCATTACTCCGGCAAGTTACGAACCATTAGAGAAATTCTCTTACAAATAAGACCACGATCCAACAGACCAGAGCTTACTTCTCATTTGAATACCATGGCGCACTAAAGTAAAGAAATATTTAGTATTTTTTTATTAATAAGGCTCTTGAAAAATATCGAATCATAACTACACATGTCACAGACACTACCTCACCTCGAAAAACCAATAATGCACTTACTTAATTTCTTAAATTTCATCTGGGTTATTCTCAATACAGAATTCTCTATAACACCTTTGAGCAACGGGTACAGCTACTATTAGTATATGTCAATAACTATTTCAAATAATTGCTCCCGTTTTTCTTCCGAACGCAACTTTGAACCTATAGCCTTTCGAGCCCTAACCTTTCAAACAGTTGATTATCCTGATAAGGCACAGGGTTTGGAGCAGTAAGCAATTGTTCACCATAGAATAAAGAATTCGCTCCGCTAAAAAAACACAAAGCTTGTAGCTCTTCGCTCATTTCACTTCTTCCAGCCGAAAGCCTAATATAAGACCTCGGCATCATAACCCTTGCCAATGCAATGGTGCGCACAAACTCAATAGGACTAATATCCTCACCATCCTCCAAAGGCGTTCCAGGAATTCTAATTAGCTTATTTATTGGTACTGATTCGGGTGGACTGTCCATATTGGCAAGCACTAATAGCATCCTGATTCTATCCTCACTTGATTCACCCATTCCTAAAATACCACCACAGCAGACCTTAATTCCAGCCTTTTGAACATGCTCTATGGTGTTTAATCTATCCTCAAAGCATCTGGTAGTGATAATCTCTTCATAATAATCAGGAGACGTGTCAATATTGTGATTATAAAAATCTAATCCAGCATCTTTTAACATTTGAGCTTGATGCCCTTTTAACAGCCCTAAAGTCACACAAGTTTCAAGACCAAGCTTTTTTACTTCTTTGACCATTTCACAGACTTTTTCTAAATCTTGATCACGCGGGCCCCGCCAAGCTGCTCCCATACAAAACCTTTGACTCCCAGCTTCTTTAGCTTTCTTAGCTGCATCCAGAACTCTATCTAATCCCATCAGTCCTTCTTTTTTCAGTCCAGTATCGAAATGCGCTGATTGTGGGCAGTAAGAACAATTTTCTGGACAACTGCCTGTTTTAATGCTTAAAAGCGTACTAACTTGAATTTTTTTAGGATTAAAATTCTCTCGATGAACCGTCTGAGCTTGGTAAATCAATTCGTGGAATGGAGAATTGAATAACTCAAATGCTTCCTCAAATAACCATTTTTTTGATGTCATATATTTATTAACCTTATGCAATTAGAATCATATAAAAAATTAGAATCATATAAAAGCTACTGTTTGGAACTAAGGGAAAACAATATTTTCAGAGAAATCAAACACACTAAGCAAAACAATCCTTTTATTGATTTTAGTAGCAATGACTACCTAAATTTTTCTAATAGTCAAGAAATACTAGCAGCCGCTTACAATGCAGGCAAAACTTTTGGCGTTGGAAGCACTGGATCAAGGCTGCTTTCAGGCAATAAAATTATTTTTCATGAATTAGAAGAAAAAATTGCAAAGGATAAAAATACAGAAGCAGCACTGATATTTAATTCTGGATATCAAGCAAATATCTCTGTTATTTCTACGCTTTTACTAGCTGATGTTTTAAAAGCCCAGCCCTTAGTTTTTTTTGATAAGCTTAACCATTCAAGTTTATATCAGGGGGTGAAGCTAGCTGGAGCTCAATTAATTAGGTATAATCACAGCAACTACAATCATTTAGCTGACTTACTGGATTCTTATAGCACAGATACCAGGCCTAAATTCCTTATTGCAGAAACCTTATATGGAATGGATGGCGATATTTTAGATATCAATAAAATTGCTGGAATTTGTAAAAGATATGAGGTCTTCTTATTTTTGGATGAAGCGCATGCAACAGGAATATTAGGAGAAAAAGGGTACGGCCTTTCGACTTATTTAGATCATAATGAAATCAATTACGTAGCTATGGGTACTTTTAGCAAAGCAATGGGGGGATGCGGTGCTTACGTTGCCTGCTCAGAAGATATTAAGGATTATTTAATTAATAAATGCTCAGGTTTTATATATTCTACCGCTCTCTCCCCTATGGTCGTTGGTGCAGCTGCTAAAGCTTGGGATAAGATTTCTACCCTTAATAAAGAACGCTTAGAGCTGTTTAATAATGCAAACTTTCTAAGAGAAGAATTAAGAAAAATGGGCTTTGATACTGGCTTATCCACAACACATATTGTTCCTATTGCATTAAAAGATAACAAATTAGTAGTCGAAATAGCTAATAAATTAAGGGATAAAAACATTGTGGTTTCAGCTGTAAGACAACCAACAGTACCATATGCAAGGATTAGAATAGCTCTTTCTACAGCCCATTCTAAAGATGACATCAGCCAACTGCTTCATACATTAAGCACTTTATGAAGTTAGGTTTTATTTTTTCACATGGTTGGGCTTTTAATAAATCTTATTGGGATAATCTTTTACCACACTTCAAAGAGCATCCATGCATTGTGTTGGATCACGGCTACTATGGATTGGAGTATTTGCCACAGGTCGATAAAAAAATTCATTGGATCAGTGTCGGGCATTCTCTTGGTTTAGTCAAATTGCTACAATCAAAAAACACCTTCAAAGCTTTAATTGGGCTTCAAGCATTTAATAATTTTTTATCATCTGATAAAAGTCTCAACCGAAGGAGAACACTGGAGCTTACAATAATGCAAAAAATTTTAACGATAGTCCCAAGAATACTATAGAAAGCTTTAATGGAATTGTAGCAAATGACATCGATTTCTATAGAATGACAAATGACCTTAATTTGTTATCATATACCCACGTCTCGCTATTTGAGAAATTTAGTGAGCTACCAATTCTTATTTTATATACCGCAGATGATGAAGTGGTGCCGGTAGACATCGTAGAAGAAAATTTCAAAAATTATCCAAACGTACAATTAAAAAAGATGCCAAATTCTAAACATTTATTAGGATTTCTCAATAGCGAGCAAGTTGCCATATCAATTAAGGAGTTTCTAAAATGTTTTTAAAACAAGTGCAACATTCTTTCAATAAAAGTGCTACAAGCTATGAGTCAGTAGGACATATACAAAGATTAATTGCTCACATGTTAGTCAAAGAAATTCTTGATAATATGGTTAATAAGGAGCCTAAACAGATTATTGACATTGGAACAGGCACCGGCTTTGTAATAGAAGAACTCTTAAAACACCTACCCCATGCTACTTATACCGCAAACGATTTGGCTTGCAATATGATTGAAATTGCAAAAGCAAAATTTATTAATTTTCAGAATATCAATTATCTTGTAGGAGATGCTAGTACTCTAGATTTCGAATATTCAGATCTCGTAACTTCAAGTATGTCTCTACAATGGTTTCCTGATATAAAAGGCGTACTAAAAAAACTTTACAACAAAACTGCCGTGCTATCATTTTCAACATTACTAAAAGAGAATTTCAAAGAGTGGTATGAAATACTGTATCAATTTAACATCTCTCCTCCTAATTTTCATACTAAAAAAGAATTGGAAGAAATTTGCCTATGCCTCAACCCTCGTAGGTATAGGTTTCTTAATAGGTCATATATGATAAAATTTAATAACGCTCTTGAAATGATTAAGTATCTTAAAAAATTGGGCGCGAATGTAAATAATAATGGTAACAAATACCTAGTAAAAAATCTTTTGGATAACTATAAAGAACCAATTGAGACCCGCTACGAAGTATTTTTCGCTATACTGGAGAAATGAAAATTTTTGTTACAGGAACTGATACAGATATCGGCAAAACCATCATATCATCGTGGTTATGCTTGCATTTTAATTGCCACTATTGGAAGCCAATTCAATCCGGTTCTACACCTCTTACGGATAAGGAATTTGCTCAGCAATTAGGAATTAACACGATTCAAGAATATGAACGTTTAACGCACCCCTCGTCTCCTCATCTTGCCGCTCGTCTCGATAACAAAACCCTTGATATCAATAAGATTCAGGTGCCACTACTTGAACCCCTTATAGTAGAAGGAGCAGGAGGTATTTTAGTACCTATTAATGAACGGCACACAATCTTGGACTTAATTCAACACTTAAATTTACCAGTGATTGTGGTCGCTAAATCAACTCTTGGCACTATTAACCACACATGCCTCACGTTAGGAGCTTTGACAAACAGAAATATTAAAATCCTTGGAGTTATCATGAATGGCGATAAAAACGAAGAGAATAAAAAAGCCATAGAATATTATGGTAAAGTCAGAGTGCTTCAGGAGTTTCCTAAGATAGAAAAAATCAATAAAAGCTCTCTGTCAGCAATTAAACCTTCAACAGCTTTATTAGAGCTCTTTACCTCAAAACTTAACTAAAATCGATGGTGGTATCCATAGTGCTATCACATATTAAGTTCAGTTGGTCATCAACTGTGTTCACTTCTACAGCGTTATGAGAACTGATTGCCTCACAAAATCGATCGTCGAGCAACTCTAAATTCTCCATACTTGCTGTGAGTTCATTACAAGCTTCTTCAAGGGTTACTTCTGCCCCAATAGTATGAAAATAGTATTCATCAACATAATATTTTTATCGCCTATAACATCTGTATTTGCAAACATTGCAAATGCGCTGAAATCTTCTCGTGTTAAATCGCCTGCGAACCCCCTATATGAGGCATAAGAAGCACGAGAATCATTCTTGATTTTTTCCACGACTTTTTTTGCTTTCTCAGGTAAGCCTTTATTCTTAGCAATTACACTATTTCCCGCTTATATTTAGTACATCCAGCATCGACCGCGAATTCGATAGTCTTGCTCCCCTCTAACCCTCGAAAAATAGTTTGCTCCTTTTCAGATTTTGGTTTAGAGAATTTTACTACAGGATTCGCAATTTGACTATTTTTTAAAGTCTCAACAATCATCTCAATTCCAGAATTTTCTATTTGCTCCAACTCAATGGTAATTCTACTTTTATTGTTCTTTATGTAATTAATAATTTTTATACTATCACCCTTCCTATTTTTACTTATTAACCTTTACAGATTATTTGATATTATATCTTTACTCTGTTATGCTTTCTTTAAGCTTTTTGATGTCCCTAAATTGATATGCAAGACCTAGAATCATTTAAAGACTTTTTGTTATCTTCGGATCGCAAACACGCCATGATTAATTATCATATAGAGCACAATGAACTTTTTGTGATTTTAGGTTTAAATTTTTTGAGAGACTTTTTGGTCTTTTTAAAAACTAACGAAAAATTCTCTTTTCAAGTTTTGACTGACTTATGCGGTGTTGATTACCCGGATAGAGAAGATCGGTTCCAAGTTGTATATAACCTGTTAAGTCTCACCTCTAATCTTAGACTAACTATTAAAATAAATGCTAAGGAAGACCAGTTAGTACCGAGTGTCTGTGACATTTATAGCGCAGCAAACTGGTATGAAAGAGAAGCTTGGGATATGTATGGTATCTATTTTTCTGGCCATCCCGATTTAAGAAGAATCTTAACTGATTATGGGTTTATAGGGCATCCTATGCGCAAGGATTTTCCGCTTACTGGATTCTCCGAAGTACGATATGACATAGAGAAGAAAAAAGTTATATATGAAAAAGTTAAATTAACACAGGATTTCAGAAGCTTTGACTTCGCAAGTCCTTGGGAAGGAACCGATTATATATTGCCAGGCGATGAAAAAGCAACCAAATGATAATTTCTCAAGATTAAACAAACTAATTTGGCTCTTTATAGCTTATGTTTTGCAAATTTTGAGTAGCGTTAGAAGCCATATCACCAAAGGTTATTCTGCCCTCATCAACATCAATGATCCAATAGTGCGCTTAATGCGTCTTGATAAGCCTGCCCCGCTACTGCTATTAGTGCTTCCAATATGGTGGATTATCGGCTTGGCAGCTAGCAATCCTATATCCATTTTGTTTTTCTGTTTATTTTTCTTTATGGGGGCCGTATTTATGAGAGGTGCGGGTTGTATAATTAATGATATTTTTGATAGAGATCTTGATAGTAAAGTTGAACGCACCAAAAACAGACCCCTTGCTAATAAAGAACTCCCAGTAAAACAAGCCTTACAAATTATGCTTGCTTTACTTTTATTTGCCGCAATATTACTTTTTATGTTGCCAAAGAGTGCGATATATATAGGAGTTTTTGCTCTAGTTCCAATTGCAATTTATCCTCTTATGAAGAGGGTCACTTATTTTCCTCAATTGTTTTTAGGCTTAACCTTTAATATAGGAGTTCTAATTGCTTGGGCAACATTAAGGGGCACGGTAAGTTGGCCCCCGATCTTAATTTATGTAGCTGCTGCAATCTGGACCTTAGGGTACGATACAATTTATTCTTATCAGGATATTAAAGATGATATAAAGTTAAACTTAAAATCCACAGCAATAAAGTTTAAAGAAAGAGGTCCCACGCTTATTTGGTCTTTTTATCAGATTACGGTGGCGCTAATATGCATAGCAGGCCTTCATATGCACTTAAATTTCTTTTTTTATATAGGAATGGCAATTGCTGCTTATCATTTATATTGGCAAATTGAAAACTTAGATATACTAAATGAAAATGATTGCGGGAAAAAATTTAAATCAAATGTTGGATTTGCTTTTTTAGTATTTGCTGCAATACTGATAGGAAGGATATAACTACGAGTAATTTATTGATAATAATGAGATTAGTGTACCAGTTGTTTGGGTTGCTTTTAGTGCTTGCTCACGTTAAAAGCGCTATTTCGTTTGATATAAAATTCGATAAAGCTCAAAGAGAAGCAGTTAACAGTTTGGCTAATGGCGACATTGAGTCGGCATGTGCGTATGCCAATAAATCTGTGAATGCTGCAATGACAAATGATATTATTAGATTTATTGTAATGGATAGATCTATAGCACCTAGCATAGGAGACGCCGAATATTTGGCAAAAAAATACAGTTGGTTAGCTGCAATTCTACCTAATAGATTTGACAAAGTACTTAATAATTCTCTATCATTTAAGGAGGTTAAAAGGTTCCTTGCTATTTTGCCTAAAAAAACTGCACTCAGCCAAATTTTCTTATGTGATGCTGCTATAAGAGAAAAAATGCACCCGGAAGAGGACTTGGAAAGACTTGAAAGAATATGGGTAAAATCTACTTTTCAGTCTGAAACCGAAAACTATCTAATTAATACTTACATAAAGTCATTTCATATTTCTTCTCTGGAAACAAAAATTCGCACTTTTTTAATGTGCAAAAAAATTGAGGAAGCTAAAAATTTAATTAGGTTTTTGCCAGCTGCTAAAAAAAGTATTTATGAAGAGCTTATAAAAGCAAACTCTAATATGGAGACAGCTAAAAAACTCTTTAAAAACAAACGAATTAGTCCTCAATTAAAAGCTGTAGCGCTTTATTTTTATATAAGACATCTTAATGCAGCAAAAAAATATCGAGCAGGATATGACCTACTCTTGCAAGCCAATTGTAAGGAATTTCCAGTAAGGTGGTGGCAGCTAAAAAATATTGCAATTAGAAATGCTTTAAGAGAAAAAAAATATCAAACCGCTTTAAAACTAGCAAAAAGTAATCAAATAAAACAAGGGCCGGATTTTTTTGAGTCAGAATGGCTTGCAGGATTTATTACCTTTAGGATGCTTGGCAATCCAAGAAGTGCTCTAGAGCATTTCCACAACATGTTTAATACCGCTAAAACTTCGCACTCTAAGGCACAAGGAGCATATTGGCTTGGAAGAGCTTATAAAGCAATTAGAGATAAACAAAAAATGAGCCACTGGCTTAACTTTGCAGCTAGAACTTACCCGCACTTCTTTTACGGACAGCTGGCCAGTTTAGAAGTAGGTTCCAAGCTGGATTACCGTACCCCAATCAATGAAAAAAAGCGTACCCCACCAAAAGCAATCAATAAAAAGAGAATCGAAGAAGTTATAATTTGGACTAAAGCGCTTTATAAGTGTGGCCTTAAGGCAGAAGCAAATAAATTAGCAAGTTATATAATAGATTTTGATTTATCCGATTCCGATCTTGCTAAGGTTTTAGAGCAGTTAGAGGAGGTACCTATAATTGTTGCGGTAGCCAAGCAGCTCGCAAACTCAGGACGTCCAATAATAGAAGCAAGTTATCCATCGCATTCCGATATCCATAAAATTGCTAAGAAATATGATCATACCCTTTATCTTGCAATCATTAGACAAGAGAGTGGTTTTGATCATGAAGCGCTGAGCCCTGCAGGAGCAAGAGGGTTAATGCAACTCATGCCTAGAACTGCCGAGAATTATGCTAAAAAATTAAAACTAGAAAAAAATGATTATGACTGTAATGCTTCAACTAATATCAACATTGGAGCATGTTATGTTGATAGGCTAATGGAGCTTTGGGATAATAATTATATAATGGCTATTGCTTCTTATAATGCCGGCGAAAATGCTGTTGCCAGATGGACCTCAGAATATGGAGATCCTAGGAATTTAAAAAAACTACATGAAGTCCTTGACTGGTTAGAACTTATGCCATACGGAGAAACAAGACTTTATGTAAAAAAAGTCTTAGAAAATATAGTTAATTACAATGCAGCTATAGCTAAAAAAAATTATACCAAAGTAGAAGTTTTACAATTGTTTAGCGCAACTGCCATAAATTAGCCAGATAGTAGAGGCCTTTAAGACGAAAAGCACTATTGCAACATCACTTTATTCATGCTAGCTTCGCAATTAGTCTTAGAAAATGTTCTTGGCTCTGGTAATTTTTGTTTTAAGATTGTGGTAAGCACGATATAGGAGTATCTATGATAGAATTAACTTTTTACTTTTTTAGCGCACTTTTACTGTTATCTGGGATATTAGTGGTATCCTTGAGGAAGCCTGTTCACGCAGTTTTACTTCTGATTTTTGCCTTCTTTAATGCCGCAGCTCTTTTTATTTTGATAGGAGCAGAATATATAGCCATGACCATAGTTATTGTGTATGTAGGCGCGGTAGCCGTCCTCTTCCTGTTTTCTGTGATGATGATAGACAACAATAACACAAATGCAAAAAGAAAATTTATTTCCGTTCTGCCTTTAGCGATTATACTTTGTGGTATTATATTTTTTGAAATGGATTGGGCGATGCGTAGATCGCCTGAGTATTTGCTCCCTGCTGAAAAGGATGCAACCGCGTCTACTTTACCTAATACGGAATCAATAGGCTCTGTGCTTTATACTGATTACTTCTTGCAATTCCAACTGGCCGGGCTCATACTTTTAGTTGCAATGGTTGGTGCCATCTTGTTAACTTTAAGACATGTAAAATTTGTTAAACGTCAGAATATTTACAAGCAAATTAGCCGTAATAGACAGGAGGCTGTTGCTATAGTAAACCCAGAATTTGGTCGAGGGGTAGAAGTAAAATGAATTACAGTATAGTAGGCGATATTAGTATAATAAACTACATCACAGTAAGCGGGGCGCTGTTTATGATAGGTGCTTGTGGAATCCTAACTAATAGACAAAATATGATCTCGATTTTAATGTCAATTGAACTCATGTTACTTGCGGTTAGCATAAATTTTGTTGCGTTCTCTTCATATATTGGTGATTTAAGCGGACAGATCTTTACTATTTTTATACTCACAATTGCAGCAGCAGAGGCCGCAATTGGACTCGCTATCATTATGCAATTTTTTAGAGATAAGGGCACCGTAGAAATAGGCAACGCTAATGAAATGAAAGGATGAATATGTATTTACACAATTTATCATTATCCGTAGTTTTCCTACCGTTGCTCGCCTCCATCCCAGTTGGCTTAAATACCAATAAGGTCAAGCCGGTAATCGCGCAGATAATCACGATTTCTTTTGTAAGTATTGCAGCAATTTTCTCATGGATAATTTTTTACTATACTTGCTTTGATGGTCAAATAATTCACCTTAAGCTGATAAACTGGCTCAATTTGGGCGAACTTAAAGCGGATTGGTCTATTTACATAGATCCTCTTACCGCCATTATGTTTTTAGTAGTAAACACTGTATCAACCCTAGTCCACATTTATTCCGTAAGCTATATGTCGCATGATCCCAATCAGCCGCGTTTTTTTAGCTACTTATCTCTCTTTACCTTTTTCATGTTAGTTTTAGTGAGTGCCGATAATTTTGCCCAATTATTTGTCGGTTGGGAAGGAGTTGGATTAAGCTCTTATCTTTTGATTGGGTTCTGGTTTCACAAAAAATCTGCGTACTCTGCTGCAATGAAAGCTTTCTTGGTAAACAGAGTAGGCGACATAGGCTTAGCTATTGGAATTTTCTTAATCGCAATGAAGTTTGGTAGTGTTGAGTATGCTACCGTCTTTTCTAAAACAAAATATTTATCTGAAGAAACCATCAATTTCTTAAGTGTCGATACTAGGTTATTGACGGTTATCTGTATAGCGCTCTTTATCGGATGTATGGGCAAGTCGGCACAATTAGGCTTGCATACCTGGCTACCAGATGCCATGGAAGGACCAACTCCCGTGTCAGCTCTAATACATGCAGCAACCATGGTAACTGCTGGAGTGTTTTTATTAGCAAGATGCTCTTATTTATTTGAATATTCAGAAATTGCCTTAGATTTGGTGACTATAGTTGGCGCAGCCACCTGCCTATTTGCAGCCACCATCGCCACTGCTCAAAATGATATCAAAAAAATTATTGCCTATTCAACCTGCAGCCAGCTGGGGTATATGTTTTTTGCTTGTGGGGTCTCTGCCTATTCCGCTGGCATCTTTCACTTACTTACCCACGCCTTTTTTAAGGCACTATTATTCCTAGGAGCAGGCAGCATAATTCACGCTCTTGCTGATGAGCAAAATATCAAGAAAATGGGAGGAATATGGAAAAAACTTCCTTATACCCACGCTCTGATGTGGATAGGATCAATAGCTTTGGCGGGAATTCCACCTCTTTCAGGGTTTTTCTCCAAAGACTTAATATTAGAAGCCGCCTATGCCTCGGACTCAAGGTTTGGTCATCTAGCTTATTGGCTTGGAGTTGCAGCTGCAACGTTAACTGCGTTTTACTCCTGCCGCTTATTATTCTTAGTTTTCTATGCTCCAACTAATGCAGATAAAAAAATCTTCACAGAAATTCATGAAGCACCTCAGTCTATGATGATACCTCTAATGGTGCTGGGTATAGGATCGTTAATATGTGGATATATTGGATACCATATTATTGATATCAGCAACCTGTCTTTTTGGTCTGGTGCCATCTTCGTCTTACAAGAGCATGATTCTATAGATAAAATTGATACGATCGGACACTGGGTAGCACAAATACCTTTGCTTGCTGCACTATTTGCAATGTTACTTGCATATTATTCTTATATATTAAAACCAATTGTTTCAAGCTGGTCATATAAAAATTTTCGTAATATCAATTCATTCTTAGAAAAAAAGTGGTATTTTGATGAAGTATATGAGTTTATCTTAATTAAGCCAGTTAAATTACTAGGCACGAGTTTATGGCGATTTGTTGATGTCGGTTTTATTGACGGTATTCCGAACTACTCCGCAAGAGCTGTTGCTAGATTTGCAAAAGTCGCTTGTTTACTGCAAACTGGTTATATTTATCATTATGCAATGGCAATGTTAATAGGGGTTATGATTTTAGTTTATTGGTATTTGCCATGGTAATTTTAAATATATTTTTATTAAAATATTGAGACTGGAGATAACTTTGTGGAAACAGCAATTCTTTCAAATCATATTTTTTCACCAATTTTAGGAGCAGTAGTAATAATCTTGCTTGGCATGGTCAACTACTTTAAATCTGATATTGTATCAAAATATCTCGCTCTTATTGTTGCTTCAGCTAATTTCTTAATTTCAATTTTCATACTGTCAAGATTTGATAAAGAAACTGATCAATTACAATTCGTTGAGAAGAAAGCTTGGTTTGCGGAATATAATATTAGTTACCACCTTGGAATTGATATTATCTCCTTGTATTTTATACTTCTTACAACGTTTCTATCCTTGATATGTATTGTTGCAAGCTGGAATTCTATTAAAGATAAAGTCAGAGAATTTTTTGCATTACTACTTCTTTTAGAAGGCCTCATAATAGGAGTTTTTGCTGCTGCTGATATAGTATTGTTTTATCTATTTTTTGAAACCGTCCTAATCCCAATGTTTTTTATAATTGGCATTTGGGGCGGAGAAAACAGAATTTATGCCTCATTTAAATTCTTCCTATATACTTTATTTGGCTCTGTTTTGTTCCTGCTTGCTATACTCTACATGATCTTTTATTCAGAAACCGCGGATATACAGCTACTCGTTGAAAAAGTTCCACATTACAATATAGAAACACAAAAGTGGCTATGGGCTGCGTTATTCATGGCTTTCGCAATTAAAGTTCCGATGTGGCCTTTGCATACATGGTTGCCAGATGCTCACGTACAAGCACCTACTGCAGGCTCTGTAATGCTAGCAGGAGTGCTTCTAAAGCTAGGAGGGTACGGCTTCTTACGCTTTTCGATACCTATGCTGCCCGAAGGCTCTATATATTTCGCTGACTTTGTCATAATCCTGAGCATCGTAGCCGTAATCTACACATCCTTAGTAGCTCTAATGCAAACAGATATGAAAAAGATGATAGCTTATTCATCAGTAGCGCATATGGGTTATGTTACCGCAGGTATGTTTACATTCACGTCCCAAGGTATAGAGGGATCGATTTTTACTATGTTAAGCCACGGATTAATTTCTAGCGCTTTATTCCTTTGTATAGGCGTTTTGTACGATAGAATGCATACTAAAGAAATAAGTTTTTACGGCGGCCTAACAAAAAAAATGCCCACATTTGCGTTATTTTTCATGATATTTATGCTAGGCTCTGTTGGACTTCCTGCGACCTCTGGATTCGTTGGAGAGTTTTTCGTTCTATTTGCTGCATTTAAAACAAAAAATTTATACGGGGTATTGCTTGCACTTGGAATGGTTTTAGGAGCAGCATATATGCTTTGGTTGTACGCACGATTGATGTTTGGTCAGCTAAAAGGTCAGCTTGTTGAAATAACAGATTTATCAGTAAGAGAAAAAACTTATTTAGCTTCTATTGCGGTTTTTATTGTATTGTTAGGTATTATGCCAAACATTATAAATCATAATCTTTTTATGTTCACAGAAAATTTAGTTAACAAAATTAAGTGAACTAAAGAGATTATGCCAGATGAAATAAACTATAATATAAGTGATGAATGATGTCGGAAACTGTTTTTGAAGATTTAGCTGTTTTAATCCCAGAGCTTATTATTGCATCGGCAGCAATAATATCATTAATTCTTGGTTCTTACTTTAAAAAAGCCAGCCAATACATTTTCATCCCTATAGCAATCAGTTCGGTTGCAGCCATATACTTTGCCATCACTGGCTATGGACAAGATTTAGGCGCCCTTGATGATTCAATTTTATATAACAGCTATACAATATTAATGAAGGTCATAATTCTTATAGCTTTTTTAGGCGCATTGCTATCGCTTCCCATTACAAAACTTAAAGAAGCTGTCATCCCTTTTGAAATACCTGTTTTATTGGCATTATCAGTCGTTGGAATGCTAATAATGGTTTGCGCTAACGATTTGCTCATTATATACCTAGCCCTTGAATTAATGAGCTTACCCCTTTATGTACTTACAACATTTAGTCAAAAACACAGTAGATCGCATGAAGCTGGTTTGAAATTTTTTATGCTAGGAGCGCTCTCTTCTTGCCTTTACTTATTTGGCTCTTCAATAATGTATGGATTTGTTGCCAGTACTAACTTCAATATGATAGGCGAGTACTATGTGAGCGTCATGAATTCTAACGAAATAGAAATAGCAGTTCCAATAGTATTCTTAATAGCGTTGGTGCTTATACTTTCAGCATTTTTCTTTAAAGTTTCCTCAGCCCCCTTTCATATGTGGACCCCAGACGTCTATCAAGGAGCCCCTACTTTTATTACTATGTTTTTATCCGCAGCCTCTAAGGTTGCATCTATTTCAGTACTTTTAAATATTCTCTACATGCCTTTTATTGATTTAATTGATCAGTGGCAGCAGATTATAGTTTTTTGTGCTATTGCCTCTTTATTCATAGGAAGCTTAGGCGGTATTATGCAAAAAAACCTCAAGAGAATGCTTGCTTACGGTACCATAGGTCATATTGGTTTTATTTTAATGGCGCTTTCGGTCGGCGAACTTTCTGGAATCATCGGCACTATTTTTTATGCTACAATATATGTAGTCATGAGTTTCTTAGCCTTTCTGCCAATATTAGCCCTTGAAACAGATGATAAATATCACGGCGAGATTAAAGAAATAAGTGGTCTCGCCAAATCTCATCCACTGTTAGCTGTGATTGTATTGATTGCCATGCTCTCTATGGCTGGAATTCCTCCATTTGCAGGCTTTTTTGCAAAATTTTGTGTGCTTTTTAGTGTTATCGAACAAGGGCTTTATTCTTTAGCCATAATCGGCGTACTTGCCACAGTTGTGAGTTGCTACTATTATCTTCGAGTCATAAAAATAATGTACTTTGATAACACGAATCACACCTTTACAATTAATATACCTTTCAGTGTAAAATTTGTCATCCTTGTGGTAGCCTTATTTAATATTGGATATGTTATAATGCCAGAACCTATTCTAGCATTAGCTAGACAGGCAGCAGAATCGTTAATTTCTATTTAAAATTTTAACCATGAAAATAGAAACAAAAAATATATCAATTAATCTAGGACCACAGCATCCGGCAGCCCATGGAGTACTGAGGTTAATTCTTGAAATGGATGGAGAAGTGATAGAACGAGCAGATCCTCATATTGGCTTGCTTCATCGCGGTACAGAGAAATTAATAGAATACAAGACATATTTGCAAGCCTTGCCTTATTTTGACCGTCTTGACTACGTGTCTCCTATGTCACAAGAACACTGTTTCGCACTTGCTGTCGAAAAACTTCTTGGCTGCGAAGTACCAGAGCGAGCTAAATACATACGTGTCCTCTTTTGCGAAATCACAAGAATTCTTAACCATTCATTAAACATTACCACTCAAGCTCTTGATGTCGGCGCGATGACCCCTCTTTTATGGCTGTTTGAGGAGCGTGAAAAATTAATGGAATTCTACGAAAGAGCAAGCGGTGCTAGACTACACGCAGCCTATATAAGGCCAGGAGGCGTTACTCAAGACTTACCCACAGATCTATTAGAAGACATTCATAAATTCATCCAATCCTTCCCTAAAATGATTGATGATACCGAAGGGTTGCTAACAGACAATAGGATATTTAAACAGCGCCTGGTAGATATTGGAGTTGTAACTAAAGAGCAGGCGCTAGATTATGGGTTTTCGGGGCCAATGCTTAGGGGCTCTGGAATCGCATGGGATCTAAGAAAAGCTCAACCATATGAAATCTATGATCAACTAGATTTCAGAGTACCAATTGGCAAAAATGGTGATTGCTATGATCGATATTTAGTGCGAATCGAAGAAATGAGGGAATCACTCAAAATAATAGAGCAATGTATAGAAAAAATGCCGGCAGGCCCGATTAAAACTTTGGACAGAAAAATTGCTCCTCCACCAAGAGCAGAAACGAAAACTTCTATGGAAGCCCTTATCCATCACTTTAAATTATACACCGAAGGATACGATATACCAAAAGGAGAAACCTATACTGCAGTGGAAGCTCCTAAAGGAGAGTTCGGAGTATATTTAGTTTCCGATGGTAGTAATAAACCTTACAGGTGCCATATTAGAGCCCCAGGATTTGCCCACCTTCAGGGCTTGGAATTTATGTCTAAAGGACATATGCTAGCGGATGTTGTAGCGAATATCGGAACCTTAGATATTGTATTTGGTGAAATTGATAGGTAAATTTATGTCTTCTATGTATAAACTAATAGATTTCACTCAACCTACAAGTTTTGAATTTACAAAACAAAATATTAAGGAAGTTGAGGAGATCTTAAAAAAGTACCCGAATCAAAACAAAAGAAGTGCTGTTATGCCATTGTTGCACCTTGCTCAAGAGCAAAATAATAACTGGGTACCAAAGGCGGCTATGGATTATATAGCTAAACTTTTAGACTTAACGCCAATGCAAGTTTATGAGGTAGCAAATTTTTATACAATGTATAACAAGCAACCAGTTGGAGATAATTTAATTCAGGTTTGCAGGACTACTCCTTGCTGGCTAAGCGGCTCTAATAAAATCACTGAGATTTGTAAAAAAAAGTTAGGTATAGACATTGGTGAAACAACCAACGACAAGCAGTTCACCTTAGTTGAAGTTGAATGCCTTGGCGCATGTGTTAATGCGCCAGTAGTTCAAATTAATAATGATTATTATGAGGATTTAAGCCCTGAGAAAATGGATGCTGTATTAGAAAGTATCACTAATAATAGAAAAATTGCTCACGGTTCCCAATCAGGAAGACTAAATTCAGCGCCTGAAGGCTGGATAGCGAAACATAAAAATTAGTACGAGATGAAATTTATCATATACACTCTATTTAACATCTTTCGCCGCAGTATGTCACTACTATTTTAGAAGTAGATTAATTGTGATAAGAGCTTTACTTTTCACTTTAATATTACTTTTTATCACTAGATTCGCACTTCATTCTATCCCGGGATTCGCTAATGCTTTAGCAGTGCCAAAAACTTACACTTACTTATCTCCCATATCTTATCCTTTTGTGATGTACTTAAATTTTGATAAAACTATGGCTGTCCTATTGCTTTACGCTACTGGCCGTTTTTACACTTACGAACAAAATATTAATTTTAAAATCATTACAACAATTATTAATTGCTCCTATAGCATGCATTATTTCCTTGCTACTGAAAGCTTACCTGCCGAAGTATGTACAATTCGCCCCCAAATTACCAAAGATTTTGTTTATCTGGGGGAATAAATGATTTATTATTTGTCTGCATGTCAGAAAAAGTAATTTTTCGAGGCTTCTTGCAAAAAAAAGCTCAAGTCATTGGCCAGCAATAAATTTGGATTACATATAGTAACCTCAGTTTGACGTTAAGGAGTATGCCCGTGAGCCTATTTTTCCATGGGATATATTGGGTTGAAGACATAAGCCAAGAGCCCTGCCAAGAAATTGTTTGGCGAGTGATGCCGTGGCGCTGGATTTGGCAAATCTCTTTCAATTCTCCGATGGCTGTTTCAATCAATCCACGCCCTGCAAGAAGCAGTTGTTTAAAAGCCGCAAGCCGGGTTTTGTTTTTCATGTTTTTCTTAAGCCGTGTGATGAGCTCAATACCTTGATTGCTCAGTGTTTTGCTTATATACCACTGATCTCCGAATAGAAGGCCTGTCAAATATTGAGTCAGTTTCTCGACAACGGCTCGATCATCTGTATTACCCGAAGTCAGTGTGAATGACATAATCTCTCCTTGATCATTGAGGCCAAAGAACCATCCGGGTCGACGTTTTCCCACGCTGAGCGACGCCTTTAAGGACCTTATTACGGCTAGTACGTAAGTTATGACAAACCTTCCAGCTTTTTGTTGAGTCAACGTACCTGTTTGTTTCCCTTTGCAGCAATTCAGCAGAATGACCAACGGGATGACCGCGTCTCGCATCCAGCTCAACAAAGCGATTGTAGCTGATAAGCTTCGGCAATTCCTCTCTGAGAGAGGTTTGAACACAGTTTAGGTAAAAATCTTTGAATCCGGTAATGCCCTCAAATGAAACAAAACGAGGATCGTTATAACTTCGGAAAGCATCATCCCAGACTCTCGTTCCCTTTGTCTCTGCGAGTTTCTTAAGGATCTTTGGTACGTGAGTTGTCGCTTGCAAAAATCATCAATCAAACAAAATATTTCTACTAGGGAAACCACTTTCCTTATTTATCGTGAAATTGAGAAGAACTTAATGGTTATACAGCCTCTTTGAAGCCATATCAGATAATTTCTTTAAAATTTACCTCAAACTGGGGTCGATTATATTAGATTAGAGACTGCTTTAAGTGATATAGGAATTGTTTCACAGATCCCAATAAATTGGATCTCAATTATGCCATCCGGAAGAAGCAATATAATTTCGTGTGGTAAATCTTTTGGCACTATAGAGTTTTTATATTATATACCGAGCAGAAGCCTAATAGCATTTTAAAAAGGCCACAGCTTGAGTATGACGCAAATCATAGGCTTGGGGAGCTTGTGGTCGCGCTTCAATGCATTAATATGATATCTCCCAAAATCCTTATGCAGTTGATATAGGGATTTCGGGCCTTATTATACAAGCTCAAGCCGAGAAGAAATTTATGCAGACAAGTTGATCGCATTTGCACTCAGGCCAAATCAGATTAAATATCGCGATCTCTGGGATACATCACGGGGGGGGCCACACGGTCAGGCGATCAAGCCAAGATTAGAGCTGATTACTCATAAACTTAAAGATCGAAATTATCCTATAGATCATTTTCTAAAAACATTTAATGAGCGTAAAAATTTTCTTGAAACAAGGCTAGAAATGGCTAAGGAATTTAGACAAGGAATCAAATCCTGGAGCAAGAGAATTTCTTGAGTTTTATAGTTTACCTTCTAGAAGATTTAATTAACCAATTTCTCAGTGCTAAACACAATTAAGATCGCTTTACTTATTCATGAAAAAGCATATATGTAGAAAAACTAGCGAAGATCTCTTTTAAAAAATTTATTTTGGTAATAGCTTAGCTATTTCAAGTGCACCATAGGTTATAACACACGAGGCCCCTGCCCTTTTACAGGAAAGTAAAAACTCAATTTGAACATCTTCATAAGAATAAATCCCTTGTATAGCTGCAATTTTAAGCGCAGTATACTCCCCGCTTACTTGGTAAGTGATTACCGGAGTTGGATACGAGTTCTTTATCTCTCTAACAACATCTAAATAAAAAAGTGAAGGTTTCACTATAATAGCATCCGCTCCTTCTGCTATATCCAGTTTAACTTTTCGCATCGCTTCATTAATATTAGCAGGATTTAGCTGATAGTGTTTTTTATCAGTTGATCCTAAGGATATACTTGAATCAACTGCTTCACGAAATGGTCCATAAAGTTTTGAAGCATATTTAGCGGCATAAGAAAATATTTGCGTATTTAAAAATTTATTCTCTTCAAGGGCAGACCGAATAGAGCGTATTCTGCCATCCATCATATCGGAAGGAGCTAGAATATCGCATCCAGAATCTGCTAGGATTAAAGCTTGCTTTGTTAGTATTTCAACAGTTTTATCGTTATCAACTAACCCTTCTATATCTAAAACTCCATCATGTCCATGTATTGTATAAGGGTCGAGTGCAATGTCAGCTATTATACCGATATCTGGCACAACTTTCTTTATAGCAGAAATGGTTTTGCAAAGTAGATTATTAGGTTTTATAGCATAGCCACCAAACTCGTCTTTTAGAGATTTGTTAATTCTAGGGAATAAAGCAACCGCTGAAATCCCCTCATTATAAGCTCTTTTTACTGTATCTATACAGAGGCCCATACTAAGTACATTTACATCCGGCATAGACGGGATTGCAATTTGCTCCCCTTCTTTCACAAATATAGGCAAGATCAGTTGAGATCTATGAATATGGTTTTCAGCAAACATCTCTCTAGTCCAGCCATGACGCTTATTTCTCCTGATTCTTGTATACGGATGAACAAAAGGCATAATTTATACTGTTTAAGATGGGGCGAGCAACGGAACTCGAATCCGCGACCTCAAGTGCCACAAACTTGCGCTCTAACCATCTGAGCTATACCCGCCATAAAGTCAATTAAAGCCTTTGAAGCTTTATAAGGACGAGAAATTTATAGCTAAATTATATATAAAAAGCAAACTTTTTGTTTGGTATTATATTAGCCAAAATAAAATTCAATTACACTAATTCTGCCCATAAAACCTCGTATTACAACAACTCCCTAATCTTTATCGTTAATAAATATTTTCTTGCATTTTTGTTGACTAAGTATTTCAAAGGAGGATTCATGAGTATCAGACTAGCGGGCTTTTTCCCACAACTTTTTAATACCAGCAGCGAAACACAAGATAATATTTTGTTAGCTTCTAAAACTGCATTAAAACTAAATTTAGCAGAGCTACAGGCATTGCCTAATATTTATAGATAGGAGTTTCAAATCCAGCAAATGCCTATGGAAGAAGAGAGTAAGAGTAGCGCAAAGCATCCTCAGGAATTTGCTGTAGCGCTTCGTTCTTCGATTAAAACTAGCTAGATAATGCCTTAATTAAAGAATTCTTTGATTCTACCACAATGAGGTTTCAGCCTTTGTTTCGTGATGGTGCGTGGAGATTTTATAGTATTCATAAACGCTGTAATCATCTGTACATGCTCAATTTATAACGTTCTTCAAAGCCTAAATGACAGGTTCAGGTAGGTTGCCCTACTCCTGTCACCGAATCTGCTCTTCTGAAGGCTTTCTATCACGCATAATTTCTTCCCTTGATAATACACAAATGATATGGCGACGTAGCGTAGAGTAGAAATAATTCACGTTAGTGTCAAGCTTTTTAAAGCCTAATAAATAAAATTTTTATAGCGAAAGCAAACTTTTTGATTATAATGCCATTGACTAAAATTTTTGGCTGTTTTTCTATGGATAGAATAGAGAGTTTACTACAAGTACGCGCATGGCCCCTTATTGAAGCGGAAAAAATACTAAAGAAACTCAACAACAAGATACCATCCAAAGGATATGTACTTTTTGAAACAGGTTATGGTCCTTCTGGCTTACCTCACATAGGCACTTTTGGAGAAGTGGTGAGAACTACCATGGTAAGAAAAGCCTTTGAAATGATGTCCGACATTCCAACAAGGTTATTTTGTTTTTCTGATGATATGGATGGCATGAGAAAAATTCCCGATACTATACCAAACAAAGAAGAATACAAAAAATACATGGACTTACCGTTAACCAGTATTCCGGATCCTTTTGGTACCCATGAAAGCTTTGGGCATAATATGAATGCGAGACTTAGAAGATTTTTGGATAGTTTTGGTTTCGAGTATGAATTTCAAAGTGCTACAGAATACTATAAAAAAGGATTGTTTAATGATGCGCTCGTGCATGCATTGCGGCACTACGACGAAATAATGGCTATAATGTTACCAACTCTTGGACCCGAAAGACAAGCCACCTACAGTCCGTTTCTGCCTATCTGCCAAAAGACTGGTAAAGTCTTGCAGGTACCTGTGATCTCAAGAGATGAAGAAAATGGCACTATAACCTATAAAGATTTGGAAGGCGAAATTTGCACTACTTCTGTTAAGGATGGATATTGCAAAATGCAGTGGAAACCGGACTTCGGAATGAGATGGTATGCTTTAGATGTGGATTTTGAAATGTACGGTAAAGACCATTTAGTAAACGGTCCTATATATACTAAGATATGTAAGGTTTTAGGCGGACCAGGTCCTCATCAAATGTTCTATGAATTGTTTTTAGATGAAAAGGGGGAGAAAATCTCTAAATCAAAAGGCAACGGGTTGACCATTGATGAGTGGCTTAAATATGCTCCGCAAGAAAGTCTAGCGTTATTTATGTATGTAAGCCTCCAAAAAGCAAAGAAGCTCTACTTTGATGTTATACCTAAAAATGTGGATGAATATATTATGCATTTAAATGCTTACCATAAAGAGGAAAATGAATTAAAGAGGTTAGCAAGCCCTATACACCATATACATCACGGCAAAATCCCATCTGCTGCTGTTAATATAAGTTATTCCTTACTGTTAAATCTAGTGAACGCTTGCAATACAGATAACGAAGAAGTTGTTTGGCGTTATGTAAGCAAATTTTGCCATAACGCTAAGAAGGGAGAAAATAGTTTGCTGGACAGCATGATCCGCGGTGCTATAAATTATTATAAAGATTTTGTAAAACCACATTTAAATTTTAAGACTCCTAATGATAAAGAAAGAGCAGCAATTTTAGAACTGTCTAGTGCTATTAAAGATATGCACGGCGAACCTGCTGAAAAATTGCAAAATAAGGTTTATGATATAGGAATGAAAAATAACTTTGACCTAAAAGAGTGGTTTAAAGCTCTTTATGGAGTTTTGCTCGGCTCTTCCCAGGGCCCACGTTTTGGTTCTTTTATAGAGCTTTACGGTATAGATGAAACTATAAGAATGATTGATGGCAGATTGAAAGTATAGAGGGGACATTGCGCGCCGAGCCACCTTTGGCCTAAAGTACTGTTGCAAAATTTGTCATGGCAAGCCCTGGGGCAACTGAGGGCGACGAAGAGGCGAGCCTGCCCCCTTTCCAGGACGCGACCTCTCCATAGCGCCTTGCAGTCGCCTTAAACTTCTTCCTAAGCCGGATAAAATTCTTCCTCAAGATAATGCCCAAATGACTGCATATATTTTCTTGTGGTTGAGCTTTCATTCTCTGGTTCTGAAGGCCGGCTAATACTCTCAGCAGCACTTGAATCGTTATTGTAAACAAAACTGGCTGTAGCCCTCAAAGTCGGCTCCTCAAGTACAGGCTTAGATGCCTGAAGTTTATCATAGCTCGGTATTAATTGTTCCACGTTAATATCTTCCTTCTTTAAATCTACAAAAATTTGATCCTTAGAACTTGGATCTTCTGATTTAAACCAATTTACTAAAAAGGAACCGAGAGACAGCAAAGTAAGCCCAGCTAAAGTTGTGGCAGATACTGTATAAATTAGAACCTTCCACCCTTCCGAAATAGATGCAGCTTCGGATAAGAACTCCTCAGGTTTTCTCGCTATATATATAAAAGCCGCAAATGATGCGAGCGTCAAAACTAAGGGCGTAGGGAGCCCAACATCTTTCACAGTTTCACAGAAACCGTTTTCAGTAGCAGGTACTACCTCTTCTGCTGAATAATTTTTTTCATGCTTTATCATATTACTACCCCTTAAAAGTTGACCATATTGGTATCTAGCAGAATAATATTTGAAATTCAACTAAGAAATGTACATAATGAGTCGAAAAATAATGACTCTTGTTTAGAATATCAAAGCAGCCTCGAACAAGTAAGTATCTTAAACTTATTCTGTATCTGGAATTGGATGCTCATTAGCAATAGGTCGTTCTTCGGTGTGAGCTTCTTCATTAGAGGCTACTCCGCCATCATGGTAAACAAAGCTGTTGTTTGTATTTAATGGCTTAACCTGTGCTTCAATAGCATGCTCACACTTTCTGTGCTCATTATAATTATCTTCAGCTGAGTTTTCTTTGCTGCTCTGTGCGTCTTTAAGTCCTACAGTGAGGTGAGTATTAAGGCCTATAGGTGTAGACGAACTCTTCAGAAAATCTACCGAAAAATCACGAATTGCTCTACTGCATGCTATTACAGCAAATATTTTTAAGGGTTGTTCTATAAGTTTCCAAGGCTGCTCTGTAATTATATCCCCAATTCTAGCAGCGCCGATTGTAGTACCAACAAAGTGCGCTATGGCGCTAGGAAAGCAAACTGCAGCAACAAGTGCAGCTGTTGTTAGCCCTAAAATATCAGCTAACACAGGAACTCCTGGCGCATCATTGCAGTATATCGTTATTTCTCTTTGATCTATATATTTATCTAGATAAAAAGCTTTTCTATCTGTGGTTTTTCTCTCAGATCTCATGTAAGCAACCTATTTTTTCTACTCTACTTGTATTGTACCCTGGTTGGAAATTTATGCAACCATGAACAGCAAAAATTATCATAATAATTACTTGTATAGTGCGATAGGCAATCGAATGTCACGATTCTTAAATTTTGCTGAACCGATATCGGCTACTACTGCAGTATCTATAATTGTTTTTTGTCTATAATCTCCATAAATAGCTTCGTTTAATCGGCTAATCTCTTCACCTTCCAAGAGTTTTGTTTCACTTAAGGCACTTAAGGAGCGGTTAAATAATTGACAGTAATATCTACCCCTTCCGGCCGCAACTGTGATATAAAATTTATCTTCTAAGATAGTTTTTATGAGTTGATGAACAAGCACCTCCGTGGTGGTCACTCCAATGCATGGTATGTTTAAAACCGAAGAGATCGCATAAATAGATGCAAGCCCAGCTCTTATGCCAGTGAAGCTACCAGGCCCATTGGTCACCGCTACCAATTCAAGATCTATATAAGAGATTCCGGCTTTAGATAAGGCTTCTTCTATAGTTGATACTAAAAGTTCAGCTTGCTTGTTTTCTTGAGTTTCAACGATATGTACTAATAAATGCTTATCTCTTTTTATTGCAATAGAAAAAGGCCCACAACAAGTATCGACTGCTAAAATTAGCATAATGACTCTGAGACGCGCAGTAGCTCATTATATTTGCAAACACGATCAGTCCTGCAAATAGATCCAGCTTTGATATATTTGCTACCAATTCCAACCGCCAAATGAGCAATTGTGGTATCTTCCGTCTCTCCTGAACGGTGCGACACAATAGTTTCATAGCCGTTTTGGTAGGCCAAATCAACAGCTTGTAATGTTTCTGTTAATGTTCCAACTTGATTCATCTTTACTAAAAGCGCATTAGCTAAGCCCTTTTTGATCCCCTGTTCTAAAATAGATTTATTAGTAACGAAGATATCATCGCCAACTAGCTGAACTTTATTGCCAATTAAATCTGTAACGATTTTCCATCCTTCTAAATCATTCTCAGCCATTGGATCTTCTATCGAACAAATTTGGTAAGTATCGATTAATTTTTTGTGATATAGTGCAAATTCTGCTGAGTTTAACTTGGTTTTTTCTCCTTTTAAATGATAAAAGCTACCTTTAAATAATTCAGTTGCTGCAATATCTAGAGCTATTTCAACATTTTCTCCTAGTGTCAAACCAGATTTTAATATTGATTCAGACAGTATATCAAGCACTAGCTCAGTAGAACGAAGATTAGGAGCAAAGCCCCCTTCGTCTCCTACGTTAGTACTATGACCCATTTTTTTTAGAGTGGATTTTAAATTGTGAAAAACAGCTGCAGCTATTTCAAGAGAGCTAGAAATATTATCTGCTTTCGGCACAATCATAAATTCTTGGATATCTATTGGATTATCAGCGTGTGCTCCACCGTTAATGAGGTTAAGCATTGGGGTTGGCATTCTAACTGGATATCTTTTTTGGCTAATGAGTTGAAACAAATTAATATTCATTTGACTAGCTGCAGCCTTTGCAAATGCTATCGAAACTGCAAGTATAGCGTTTGCTCCTAACAATTCCTTAGTTTCGGTACCATCAAGATCAATTAACGCAGCATCAAATACCTTCTGCTCAGCAAAATTTTTATTGAGGATACGAGCAGCGATAACAGTATTAACATTTTTAACCGCGCCAAGCACTCCTTTTCCCGCATAAATATTTTTATTGTCATCTCGCAGCTCAATGGCCTCCCTAGAACCAACCGAAGCGCCGCTTGGAACAGCAGCGCGACCGAAAGCGCCAGAGGAAAGGGCTAAATCAACTTCAACAGTTGGGTTGCCACGACTATCTAAAATTTGTCTTGCTTTTACTCTTTGGACAGTAAACATAATCAGCGGACTAGTCACCAAAAAAGAATTTTATTTCATTGGTAGCATTTTCTAATGAATCCGAGCCATGCACTGCATTTGCTTCGATACTTTGGCCAAAGTCTTTTCTAATAGTTCCAGGAGCAGCTGCTTTTGGGTCTGTAGCTCCCATAATTTCTCTATTTCGCATTACTGCATTTTCACCTTCTAGGACTTGAACTATCACCTCACCAGAAGTCATGTATGCAACGAGAGCATTGAAGAAAGGTCGCTCTTTATGTACAGCATAAAAGTTTTCCGCCTCCTCCTTGGTTAAGTGCAATTTTTTTTGTTTTACTATTCTTAATTCAGACTTTTCAAATCTTTCATTAATTTGAGATTCGAAACCTTGTTTAACTGCATCTGGTTTTATAATAGAGAGCGTCTGTTCCACGTTCTTCCTTTGAAAAATTAAATACTGCAGCATTTATATACTCACAATGTCTGATTTTCAAGATCTGATTACCCGCGGAATTAGTGCGACCTATAGTTGTGGATTGAGTTATTGTATTTTGTTGTGTTTACGGGGATTTTTTAAATTGTTGGTCGGCACGCAACTCCCGGTTGTAACTCGGTAGTAGAAAGGTATCATATAGATTTACTAATGCTTACGTCTTTTGCTATAATAGGCTATAAAGTATATTGAGTTATATCAAGTGAAATACCCAGTTATTCTAATTACCTTTAAGGATATTTATTCTGAAAATAAATAAGGAAAGTGGTTTCCCTAGTAGAAATATTTTGTTTGATTGATGATTTTTGCAAGCGACAACTCACGTACCAAAGATCCTTAAGAAACTCGCAGAGACAAAGGGAACGAGAGTCTGGGATGATGCTTTCCGAAGTTATAACGATCCTCGTTTTGTTTCATTTGAGGGCATTACCGGATTCAAAGATTTTTACCTAAACTGTTTTCAAATCTCTCTCAGAGAGGAATTGCCGAAGCTTATCAGCTACAAATCGCCTTGTTGAGCTGGATGCGAGAGACGCGGTCATCCCGTTGGTCATTCTGCTGAATTGCTGCAAAGGGAAACAAACAGGTACGTTGACTCAACAAAAAGCTGGAAAAGGTTTGTCATAACTTACGTATTAGCCGTAATAAGGTCCTTAAAGGCGTCGCTCAGCGTGGGAAAACGTCGACCCGGATGGTTCTTTGGCCTCAATGATCAAGGAGAGATTATGTCATTCACACTGACTTCGGGTAATACAGATGATCGAGCCGTTGTCGAAAAAACTGACTCAATATTTGACAGGCCTTCTATTCGGAGATCGGTGGTATATAAGCAAAAACACTGAGCAATCAAGGTATTGAGCTCATCACACGGCTTAAGAAAAACATGAAAAACAAAACCCGCTTGCGGCTTTTAAACAACTGCTTCTTGCAGGGCGTGGATTGATTGAAACAGCCATCGGAGAATTGAAAGAGATTTGCCAAATCCAGCGCCACGGCATCACTCGCCAAACAATTTCTTGGCAGGCCTCTTCTCAGGGCTCTTGGCTTATGTCTTCAACCCAATATATCTCATGGAAAAATAGGCTCACGGGCCTACTCCTTAACGTCAAACTGAGGTAAATTAGTAATACTCTAGTTTATCAGCCTTCCCTGAAAACACCTTGTAAGAAAATACGGTGTAGCCGATAATTAAGGGCAGAACAATAAGGGCACCTATTAATATGATAAGTAATGATTCAGAAGCGCTGGCAGCTTCAAATATGGTCATCTTTTCCGGTACAATATAAGGATAGAAGCTATACGCTAACCCTATAAACCCCAAGAAAAATAATACTGCACCACTAGCAAAAGGTATCCAAGAAAATCTCTCTCCTCTTACTGACAATTTATTTAAGATTATGATAATGCAGATAATGATTACTCCGGTAAACATTGGTATTGGCATCAAGAGAAGAAAATTTGGTAAAGAAAACCATTTATTAAAGATGCGTTCGCTAAGTAAAGGGGTAGCGATTGAAACCATACTCATACCCGCAACAGTAAACCATACGCTAAAGCGAGCCCAGGATACTGCTTTTTTCTGTAATTTATCTGAGGTTTTCATTATTAACCAGCTTGATCCAATAAATAAATAACCAGCTGCAAGACACACGGCTACTAGCAAATTAAACAGTAAATAGCGTATATCGTTTTGAAATCCGGTAATGTAAGAACCTAACATGTACCCTTGTGCCAGCGAAGTTAAAGTTGAACCTATAATAAAACAGTTGTCCCATCTATTTTTATGATTAGCTTGAGCCTTGGCTCTGAAGTCAAATGATACGCCGCGCAAAGCTATACCTATTGACATTATAATTGCTGGCAAATATAACGCGGTTAGTATTGCTCCATGAGCCATTGGAAAGGCAACGAGAAGTATACCTACACCAAATACTAACCACGTTTCATTAGCATCCCAAAATGGCCCAATAGATGCCATCATAATATCGCGTTCCTGAGGAGTTGCATATTTCATTGCTATCCCAACTCCAAGGTCATAGCCATCCAGGATAACATAAACAAAAATTGCTAATCCCATCAAGAAGGTGAAAATTATTGGTAGTATTTCACTATTAGAAAAAAATTCCATCTCACACCTCCTCTTTTTTAGGCAGTCCTACACCAGCATATATTGACTTTCTCGCCAAATAAAAAATTAAAAGAATAAAGAATATTACTAAAGAGCTATAAGTAACGATATAAAGGGCAAGCGACGAAGCTATCATGCCTCCAGATACAGTTCTTGCGGCTGCGTCTTTGGTAAGAAGTATGTTATAAACAACCCAAGGCTGACGCCCAATTTCTGCAGTATACCAACCAGCAAGTATTGCAATCCATCCACTAAAAGTCATATAGGTAAGCGCCTTTAACTTGAGGGTTGATAAATAATTATTTTTAAGCAAGCAGAAGCTAATAGTCCAGGCTACCAACAACATTAGCACCCCGATGCCTATCATAATTCTAAACGTAAAAAACACAGAAGCAACAGGAGGGTGGTAAGGAAAACTTTTCAGGCCTCTAACCTCGCCATCGAGTTTATGAGTCAAGAGTATGCTAGAAAGATGCGGGATAGTGATTTCAAAATCATTTCTTTTCTTCTCTTCATTAGGTATAGCGAACACCCTGAAATCAGCTCCTTTTTCATCTTCCCATATAGCTTCTATAGCAGCTATTTTAGCGGGCTGATGCTCGAAAGAACTTAAGCCGTGCATGTCTCCGATCACAATTTGTAATGGGATTAAAACAGCTGCGGTATATATTGAAGCCTTTAGAGTATAGAAATGAAAGGTGTTAGTTGATCCATCTCTTAGGCTACAATATGCAGAAATTCCAGCTATTAAAAAGGCTACTGTTAAAAAAGAGGCAAGTATCATGTGAAGAAACTTATAAGGCATTGAGGGATTAAATATAATTTCAAGCCAATTTGCTGGGTGTATTTTATTCCCTATTATTACGAATCCACTAGGAGTTTGCATCCATGAGTTCAGTGCTATAATCCAAAAAGCTGAAAGCGTTGTTCCTAGCGCAACCAGAAATATAGATAGGGTATGTATTCTATTAGAGACTTTTTTGAAACCATAGAGCATAATTCCAAGAAATGTTGCTTCTAAGAAGAAAGCAGTTAAAACTTCATAAGCTAAGAGAGGTCCAGCTACATTGCCAACTTTCTCCATAAAACCTGGCCAGTTTGTGCCAAATTGTAAGGACATTGTAATACCGCTTACTACCCCTAACGCAAAACACAGGGCAAATATTTTGACCCAAAGCTTGTATGCGTTGAACCACGCTTCATCTCCAGTTTTTGTGTACTTTATCTTAAAAAATAACAAAAACCAGCCCAACCCTATGCTAAGGGAGGGAAAAAGAATATGAAAAGAAATATTTGCTGCAAATTGTACGCGAGCAAGGGTTAGCGCATCCATATTGGTAATTTTATTTTATGTCAAATCTATTATAGATAAATTATATTACCCCAGCAAGGCTATTTTGAAAGCCTGCAGTGATTGAGACATTCACCACCTGTCCTTCTTTTTCTTTCGGTGCAACTATAAAAACAGACTGCATATAAGGAGATTTACCAATGAGTTGGCCTTCTTTTTTTCCATCCTTCTGTAGTAAAACAGGCAGGACCTTGCCAACCATCGATTGATTAAACGCTAGTTGTTGCTGGGCGAGCAGTTCTTGTAAAATATATAAGCGCTCAGATTTAATATCCTCTGGCACTTGATTTTCTAAAACTGAAGCAGGAGTGCCAGGCCTTGGACTATATTTGAATGTATAGCATTGAGCATAGCCAATTCTTTTTACTAGATCTAAAGTATCTTGAAAATCTTGATCTGTTTCTCCTGGATATCCAACTATAAAATCTGAAGAAAATGCCATGTCAGGCTTATATTCTCTAAATTTATCTATAATTTTAAAATAAAAATCTCCAGTATGCTGTCTATTCATGGCCTTTAATATCTTATCAGAACCAGACTGTACCGGTAAGTGTAAGAAGGGCATAAGCTTAGGTTCATCCTTATGCACTGCAAATAAATCAGAATCAAGCATGTCTTTGGGATGAGATGTTGTATAGCGGATGCGTTGTAGATCTTTAATTTTAGCCAAATGCTTAATTAATTTCCCCAAGTTCCACTGTTCTCCTTCAATATCTGCATGATAAGCGCTGACGTTTTGCCCAAGTAAATTAATTTCTTTTGCTCCTAGGCTCACTAATTTTGAAGCTTCTCTATGTATTACTGGTACCGCTCTTGAGTATTCACTGCCCCGTGTATAAGGAACAACGCAGAAGTGACAAAATTTATCACAGCCTTCTTGGACAGACAAAAAAGCAGAAGGACCTTTTAGTTCATCATGCTCTGGCAGCAAATCAAACTTATCATTTTCTTTAAATTCAAGGTCAATCGCCCACTTTTTTTCTCTTCGAACCTGTTCTAATAAAACGGGTAAATTTTGATATGATTGAGGTCCTACTACGATATCAACATAAGGGGCACGTCTAAAAACCTCCTCTCCTTCAGCTTGAGCTGTACAGCCAGCTACAACAATTATCATTTCTTGGCCGTTTTTGTTTCTTATTGTCTTCTTTTTTTTCACTTTATCCAATTCAGAATAAACTTTTTCGGCCGCTTTTTCTCTAATATGACAAGTATTAAAAATGATCATATCTAGATCTTCTGAATAAGTATCTGCAACTACTTCAAATCCATGAGGTTTTAATAGGTCCCCCATGCGAATGGAATCGTAGACATTCATTTGGCAGCCATAAGTTTTAATGGAAAGCTTTTTCTTCATAATTATAAAAAATGTGGTGGGACCTGCAGGACTTGAACCTGCGACAACACCGTTATGAGCGGTGCGTTCTAACCAGCTGAACTAAGGTCCCATGGGGTGTTTGAGTGTATGGCTCCTTATAGCAATAAAAGCTTATGCTGTCCAGTAATAAAAAGCGCTACTTATTAACACTTTTGGTTTGAAGCTATTATAAAAAGTTATATAAAGCGGCTCTGATAATGCTTTTTAGCAGGTAATGTGGAGTGGTCGATTTTATATTGGTAATTATGTACTAGGAGATTCTAGATTTCCCTGTGGCGAACACTGTATAAAAATACCCCCTGAAATAATGTAAAGGACAGGACTGAAATAAGGGCTTTTTAAAATACGGCTGATGATATATTAAGGCTATTACTAGTTGTTGACGCAGTGCGTCGTATTGATAACTCTACAGAAATCATCTTAAGGCGGTCTCTAACCCCTCTGCTATAATCGTTACATTACTAAATGAATTGCTGACTTGTTTATTAATTGCTTCAGTTCTTTGTTTTTTACTAATTTCTACAAAAGAACCACTTATCTTACCAAATGAAGGTTTACTAACCTCGATATCTGTTTTAGAGGCTGTTCCTTTATCCAAGTAAATAGATTGTCCCCCAGTAACATTCCTATCTTTATCTCTCGCAAAAGCAATTAAAGCAGGATAATATTGCTTACTATTGCTATCCCACATCTGATTGGCTCTAATATCCTTACCTAATTTTTCCAACACAGATTCAAGCCTGCGATACTTGTTTAAATACTGTTTCTCTATATCACCATCATTCATCACTAATCTTGATTTTTCATATAACCCTGTAGCTCTCTTAATTTTAGATTCTTCAGTTTCTTGCTGGTCATCTTTTTTCAATTGTTGAGTGAAATGTACCACTTCTTTCTCTTTTCTACTTAAAAACGTTTCTTGCAAATATTTTTCAGCCTCAGAAAAATTGCAACTTTTTTCTCTTTGCACCGTCCATCTTCTCTCCAGCGCAAGCTATAATTATTTGATAAACTCTCCTTCTCATTTGGTCTGCCCCAAAAGAGCTGTGACTATTTCTGTGGCTTTATATGATAATTTCTCCTTTAATTCCCCAAGATCTTCCTCACTATAAATCTTATTCCGATTATTCATAGCTTCCTCTTTTAACTTTATCGTTGTATTATCTACATTGCCAGCTTCTCGGGGAGAGCTCAAGAGCCCTCCTTGAGTTTTGTGGTTTGCAGTCAATTTTGTCTTCTACTACACCTTTAAACCAGACTCCTACTTTATCCATGATACCAGATTTTTGTTGTGAATCTTATCAATTGCATTTAATTCTTCTAATGTCTGAAAACCAATACTTGATAGCCTATTATCTATCCTGCTAAGCTGACATATTAAACTTGCCATGTTTCGGGTACCTTCTTCTATTATAATAGAGTTTTACCTCTTCTATATCTCTTGTCATTGCTACATATGAATTCCTGCTATTACCAACCATATTGTGTAATACATATACATCTTTAATTGAACGCACCTTGGGCTTTGTAGACTGTAGATGCATATCCATGCTTAAAACTTACTTCTTGAGGATTAAATCCTATTTCTTTTCCACTATCTGTTTTAACTGTCAATTTATCATCACTTACTGAAGTTATTGTCGCAAATTCACCATTCTCAACCTGTAAATCCTTACTAGTAGATCTAAACACAATACGATCTCCTGACATATAATCTTCATGTGTTGATACATAACGCCTATATTCTTTGCCGGTTAAAACTCCTCTTGCCTTTAGTATCTCCCTTATTCCTTGATTTAAAATATCTACTTCCTCTTACGTAAGCTAATAATTAAACGCTCATCTATGGGATATTTACTACTACTCCAGTCGTTAATTAACCTATTTATCGACTCTTCTAATTTAATGATCCGCCTTTAAACCATTGTGTTGCTCAAGTAACGCCAAACTACCTACAATATTTTTGTTGGCAAAACATAATGACATCTCTCTTGCCCATTATCTGCCTTGCCTTCTAATATTATTCAATTCATATGAACCAAACCAATTTGCAAATACCCCAAACATTCCTCCTCGCTCAATCGAGGTAAGTTGCCTCTCATCTCCTGAAAGTATCAGATTACAGCTATATTTTCCTGCTACCTTCAATAATTCCAAATAATCACTATCACCCACCACTCTTGCTTCATCTACTACTAGCAGACTACCTTTTGATAATTTTACTTTACCATTGTACAGTTTAAATAGAAATCCCTCTACTGCACTTATATCCTTTACTTTTAAGCTCTGATGCTGCTTTATGGGTAGGAGCAAGACCTATGACATTTTGTCTATAATTGTTGAGAATTTTATAGGCAGCAGCCATTACCAGTTCCTGCTCTTCCCCGTAAGATCCTATCCCTTGGCTATTAACTAAAATATGTTGTAGCGCTTCCCTTTGAGTTCTACTAATATCTGATAATCTATCTATATCATCTTTGATCTTAATGATATTATTAAGTAGATCATTAAAACATATTTGGCTATTTGTCTTATCAGATATCCTAACTAACCTCAATTCTTCATCCCTAATATCTACAGTGGTATAGTATTTAGTACTCTTACCATCTTCATTATATAATTTAATTAATCTATCTGAATTTAGTACCTCCTGGAGTAAATTTTCCTTTGTCTCATTATCTCGAATCTCTTTTAATGCTCGCCCTATATCAGACTTGGTTAAAAATAGCTTGATGATGAATAATTCGGTTTAATACCCCATTTACCCCTTTGATAACCTGAAGATGAGCAAGCTTTAATATTTTATTTTGCTCTGTGATCTCGTTGATGCTATTTTTGCAAAATATCTGTTAATTACTTCCTTAGCTCTTTCATGAATTGTCTGATCTTCCGGCATAATAAGTGCTCTGCCTTTAACTTTTGCATATCACTGACTGACATACAACCACGAAATTGTTTAATGTTCTTGCCGTATATTTGGGCTGTAACCAGCCAAAAAAATGGCATACATAGGAAAGGAATCATATAAAATATGCCAAATTTGTACACCTTTTCTGCTACCCCTAGAATAGATCCAGCTCCTATAAAAGTGGCAAGTATAGTTGAAATAAGAATTATATTAGGAACATAGCCCCTTCCCAATGTACAATCTTGTAATGTTTTTGTTGATTTAAACTTATATAATACAACACATATACATGTAACGAGGTATAAAATGATAATATTATATCAATGTTGTGTACACTATCTATATATTAGTCTCACGCTTTTTATTCTCTGATTCATATACCGTATTTAAGCTTTTCTATGATTCTCCATTTAGGTCATTCACGCACATTATAAACAATTCACGAGTGATGGTTGGTATATCAATGTAGCCTACTTTTTGATAAATCATTTACTAAAGATTCTATTTTTTTATTTCTGTCACTACTTTCTTGATACCATTCTTCAATTTGTTCAGCGCTGTTGGCATATCCAATTTTAGATTGTTCTTTTTCCTCTATAGCAGCTTGTGCTTTATGTTTGGCGGCTGGGTCCATACCTTGACCTTTCTGCCAGTGATGCATACCAAATAAACCTACGGCACTACCTATCATGCCACATATTAGGCTGATCGTTGCAAAATCACCTACTATATAGCCACTAACACAAGTAAAGGTTATAGCTAGTACAACTGAAGCTACAAAGGATTTAGAATTTGTCCTAAACTTTAAGAAGCCAGCAGACAGAGGTATTACTATTATAGGCATCCAAAAATTACCTCCTATCCATTCTAGCTCCAATATTCCTATTTCATATATAGACAAAATTATTGCCAGAACAGCCATGGTAAAAGTAGAGCATCTAGCAACAGCCAATGATTGCCTATCATTTAAAGAAATCAATTTTCTAATTATATCATGGGTTATAAGTACACTAGTGGTATTTAACCAAGAATCAGCTGTAGACATTATAACTGCAAGCAAGCCTGCAATCACTAATCCCTTAATTCCAATAATTAAATAATTTGCAATAAAATAAACAAATGCTGTGTTAGGATCGATATCCGGGGCTTTGGCTTTAACTAAAAAACCAATCAAACAAACTGAAATTATAAAAAATATGTTTAATGGAATAACAGCTTTTATGCATTGCATTAGTTGTTTTGAGTTTCTAGTTAAAAGAAATCTTTGTATAAAAGTTCCTTCAGTCTGTGGAATGCAACTAAACAATATTAGGCTTAGAAACAGAGCAATATTGTTTCTATCAATATTGAACTCGAGCATATCCTGAGGTAACTGATCCCACACTCTATGCCAATGCATTATTCCTCCTCCGCTCTCCATGCCATATACAATGAAGCAAGCTGAAGGTATCGCTAACATCAAAACACAAAACTGGAAGACATCAGTATATGCAACGGCACGTATTCCACCAAATGCTGAATAAAGTGCCAATATTAACGTGCTGAGTATTACACTTGACGAAACAGGTATCGAAAAAAAGTAGTGACACAGATATCCTAGAGCTGTGGATTGCATGGTGACTACCATAATAGACATTGGCACTGCAGCAATGTTAGTAACCCATCTCCCCACTTTACCATACAATTTATTCATAATATCACTCACTGAAATACATCCGGTGAATTGATCTATATTTTTGCCATATACCAGAGCTGTTATTGACCAAATAGCAATTGGCATTACTAGTATGGGTACTAAAAAAAATACCCCTAAAGTGTATATTTTCTCTGCTAATCCCATAGTAGAAGCAGAACCTATCTCAGTTGAAAACAAAGTAGTTACAATAACAAGATTAGGAAAATTCCTACCACCCAGTGTATACTCTTTAAGTGTTGTGACTGATTTGTATTTATACAGCCCAACGGCAATACAAACCACAAAGTAAAGAATGATGATAGCTATATCAATAATATGAATGTTATGCATTAGTTTACACACGTTTTTGTTACTCAACCATATAAATTAGTTACAATTAACAAGTTAAAAAAGCAAACTATTTTCAATTTATAAAGATAATAATATCTGAGGACTTAATATCTAATGCCTTACCTCCTAGAGATTCACCATCACTTGCAAATCTTCTAGTAGTAATAAGCAAACGGGCGTGCCAGTTCCTTCCTCCTTTATGCGGTTTATGAATATCTATTTGCACTCCCACACCATTTCCTCTATTATTTCATGAGTAATAGCTATTCTATCTTCCAAATCTAGCTCTTGATCATCAGGCAGCTCTATCACTACATATTTTGACCAATATATTATCTTTATAAATTGAAAATTAGTTTGCTTTTTTAACTTGTTAATTGTAACTAATTTATATGGTTGAGTAACAAAAACGTGTGTAAACTAATGCATAACATTCATATTATTGATATAGCTATCATCATTCTTTACTTTGTGGTTTGTATTGCCGTTGGGCTGTATAAATACAAATCAGTCACAACACTTAAAGAGTATACACTGGGTGGTAGGAATTTTCCTAATCTTGTTATTGTTAACTACTTTGTTTTTCTAACTGAGATAGGTTCTGCTTCTACTATGGGATTAGCAGAGAAACGTGGGAAAACGTCAACCGGATGGTTCTTTGGCTCAATGATCAAGGAGAGATTATGTCATTCACACTGACTTCGGGTAATACAATGATCGAGCCGTTGTCGAAAATGACTCAATATTGACAGGCCTCTATTCGGAGTCGTGGTATATAAGCAAAAAACACTGAGCAATCAAGGTATTGAGCTCATCACACGGCTTAAGAAAAACAAAACCCGCTTGCGGCTTTTAAACAACTGCTTCTTGCAGGGCGTGGATTGATTGAAACAGCCATCGGACAATTGAAAGAGATTTGCCAAATCCAGCGCCACGGCATCGCTCGCCAAACAATTTCTTGGCAGACCTCTTTCTCAGGGCTCTTGGCTTATGTCTTCAAACCCAATATATCTCATGGAAAAATAGGCTCACGGGCCCTACTCCTTACGTCAAACTGAGGCTAAATATTTGTACCTCAGTGGGATTAATCTTAGTATATTTATCAGCACATTGCTCTCCAAGAACTACATAAGATCCACGGTGCTCTAACACATATTTCTCAAATCTCTTGAATAATTCATGGACCTCGCTATCTCGGTCAATACTGTGGTATTTATCATAATTCTCGCATAGACCAAATTTATCGTTACCAATGTTTTAGGGTAGCCTCTTTGGCTAAAGTAAGAACTATATCTGTTAAAAGGCAAGTATTGCTAATAACTTCTGGTCACTCACCTCTTTTGGAGTAAATTTTTATTAAGTAATTTAATGCCTCCCGTTATAATAGAGGCCATGCCAAGACCATATAAAAGATAAAACCCTACAAATGGATAACATATTATGTTCTCCTTTAAATCTGGTATATGAATGGATAGATTCTTATCTTCTATTCATTATCTTACTAAACATGTAAACAAAAATCCGCTACTTTAAGTTTATTGTTTGCCTGCTTTGCGCCCATGAATTTCGGGTTACAATATTTGAGTAGCACTTGTAATATATCTTCATTGCCTATGATCGCACTAAGCCGTAATAAACTAAAGTTTGCAAGCTTGGGCTGTCGCATGAGGCATCTTTACGCTCCTTAAAGAGCTGTTCTAATCCACTTTATCTTCTTTTAAAATCAGCTTTACTGCCTATTGATAATTCTTAAATTCTAAATTGTCCCGTGCTTTCAATAAAGTTCGCCCGAGTTTTGAACTCAATATAGTGCCATCCTTTTCCATTACTTGGATCTCATCTCTAATAACCAATGCAAAATCTCTTTTCACTTCAAAATTAGGAATTTTAAAGTAATATCTAACTCCTTCAGTTCTTGCAGTTAAATAACCGGCATTAAACAACAAATAAGAAAAAATGGCTTCTTCAATATTAATATCTCGCCTTAAATTTTCTTCAAATTTTAATAAATAAGCAAGTGGCTCATACCCAAATTCCAATTCTTGTCCTGCCGTTAATTTTTCAAATTTATTAAGTATATTATTGCTTGCAGTTTTACGCAGCAGGCGCTGCAGTATTATGCTGGTAGTGGTTTTTTAGACCAATAACCTTTGGGGCTGTAAATTATCTAAACTAACCTCTTTTAAATAACTCATTACCGACCAAGGTGTATAAACTTGAACAGCAGCATTATCTGATACGGGGGCAGTATAGCCGTTATACCAGTCTTTTATGTTTTGCTTGATAATCGCGCTTTTATTACTCAACTGCAATTTATTAATTAAAGTATCAACTTCGTCATTACTAAAACCAAAGCTTTTACTAAATTTAGTATCACTTATGCCATACGTATTGACGTTATTAAAACTAGATTGCCCTTCTTTTTTTACACTATCGAACATTCCAGTTAGTATATTTTTCTTTAAATAATTGTTGTCTTTACCACAAGCAGACTAATATTTGACATCAGTTCAGTAGTCTTTTTTATAAGTTCATGATCGGGATTGTCTGCTTCTAATAAGTGATTAACAGTTTTATCACATTCATCTATTAAAATGTATACCGGTCGTCCATGGATTTTACTTAAAAGCTCGCTTAAAAATCTTAAACTATCCTCCAGTTCTGCTTTATTTGTGTCGGCAGCTTTATCTTCACGTAGAGCATTGTATCTTTTTAAAAACTCAGTAGCTTCATATTTGTCTGAGTAGCTGGATTTCGGATTGGACACAGCACCCCGCAAGTAGCATGATACATATCTACAACCCATATAAAGATTACTAATTGTTAATCTTAACTTGCTTTCTACCTCTTGCCATGTACTTCCCGTAACATCTTTAAAATTAACGAAGATAACCGGATATAAACCCTGATTATTCAGGTACTCACCTTTATTTGCTCGGGAAACTTTGAAAGGGATTCTAGCTTTTTATGTTATTAGAGCCTATGTCAATTATACCTCCAGTAAACAGGACATTGTTAGAGTTTTAAAGGCACCTATACCCACAAGCATATCACTCGCCATATCGCAAAACCTAAAAAGCTAAACACCTCCAACAGACGCAATAGAATGCTAGCAGAGTTTCGAGATTTATATGCAAGTCTTTAAGAGAAGATTACATAGCCATATTAGCTAACGAAGCAATTGACTGCAGTTTAATTTCTGGTACTCTACCCCTCATACGATAGTTCCATCTTGGCCTTGAAGATTATGGATGAAATAGAGAAAAAGATTTCCGGTTTAAGACAAAGACTGTTTGTGCGCCGAAAAACTAAGAAGAGTTTTTCTGGTTATAATTTGATTTTGGAATTAGCTGCTGGAATGGCAGTTGGAGCGTTTATCGGCTATCATGCTGATAAATATGCAAATACTACGCCGATTTTTTTATTTCTCGGTTCTATTTTTGGTATTGCAGCAGGCAGTTATAATGCTTATAATGCCTTCAAAGGCCGATAATAAAAACACATGTATGATCATCGATCCATTAAAACAGTTTGCTATTAAGAATCTTTTTGAATTCAACCTCTTAGGTTTCAATCTACACTTCACAAATTCAGCGCTGGCTATGATTATAGTTATCTCCTTAACTGCTTTCTTTTTATCTCCGATCTTATTCAGCAAAAATGGCCCCATCACAAAAACTCAAGCTTTTATAGAAATCATATACGATACTATAACTCAAATGATTGAAGGTACAGTAGGCACTGAGGCTAGAAAATTTGTCCCACTAATATTTTCTTTATTTATTTTTATACTTTCTTGTAACCTATTTGGTATGATTCCGTACAGCTTTACGGTTACTAGCCATATCTCCATAACTTTTGCTATGGCTGCGGCGATATTTATCTTTATAACGATCCTGGGGTTTATTAGACATGGTGCTCACTTTTTATCGTTATTTTTACCAAAAGGAGTACCTATTTTCATGGCTCCACTGCTTATTGTAATTGAACTGTTTGCATACTTAGCCCGGCCTATAAGCCTCTCTATTAGGCTTGCTGCAAACATGATCGCAGGACACATTGTATTAAAAGTACTCGCAGCTTTTACAGTAATGGCAGGATTTTTAGGTATTTTTCCGTTCGCTCTGTTGACAATTTTAACTGGATTTGAAATATTCATTGCTGTATTACAAGCTTATATTTTTTCCATACTAACTTGTGTATACTTAGGCGACGCGCTTAATTTACATTAATTGATTTTAAATAAACGAGGAACTAAATGGAATTGGAATCTTTAAAATTTATTGGGATAGGCTTAATGGCAATTGCAATGCTTGGAGCTGCGGTTGGAGTTGGCTCCATATTTGCTGCATTATTAAATGGCATTGCTCGTAACCCTTCTGCTGAACCTCAACTGATGAAGAATGCCTTTATAGGAGCAGGCCTTGCAGAAGCAATGGGCCTTTTTGCCTTCCTAATCGCATTACTATTACTTTTTGTTATCTAACAAGATGAAGAAAAATGCCTCAGCTTGACTTTTCTACTTACTTAGCTCAGTTTCTGTGGCTCCTTATCAGCTTCTTTATTCTTTATTCATTGGTACGGTTTTTGTTTTTTCCAAAAATTGAGGAAATCATAAATTCAAGAATAGATTTAATAAAAAATAATTTGAATGCCGCAGAAGAGAACATCAAAAAAGCTAAAGAAATAAGAACTGTAATGGAAGCAAAACTCAGAGCAACAAATGAAAACGCACAAATTATGAACCTTGAGGCAGACCGGGAAGTTAAATTAATACTTGAAACAAAAGCTGTTGAAAGTGACAATCTAATTTCTATGATCTTAAAAGAAAAAGCAGCTGAATTAACCCACTTAAGAAACTTAGAAATAGCTCAAGGCGTCCCTGCTATTGTTGAAGAATTGAAACAAATTCTTTTGTCCTCCTTAACTCTAGATCAAAATTCAGGAAGAAAAAATGATTACAGCTGATCTTTGGATTGTAATTTCTTTTATTACATTTATTGTCTTAGCTTTTATACCAACAAAAAGGCTCTTCGCCAAAATGATTAATGAGAAGATCAATAAAATACAAAAAGATATAACCGAATCTTTAAAAATTCGGGAAGAAGCTGAAAAGGCTTTAGCAGAACTTGTTGAAGAAAATAAATTAACCGATAAAAAATGCGCTGAAATTTTAGACTTAACTAAAAAGCGTATTGAGAGTTTAAAATCTGCAGCGAGTAGAAAGCTTGCTGAACTTGAACAGAAAAGAGCAGAGATAATCGAGCAATCTCTTATTTACCAAAACCAAATTGAAACTGCTCAATTACGGGAGTATGTAATAACTACAGTGTTTGCAGCGGTGGAAAAAGAATTGTTAAAAACTAATAAACCAATTTCGGTTACCAATGAAAAATTTAACTTCAAAGAAACATTAGGTAGATTAGTCTCTTAAGGTATGGTGGCGGATTTAATCGAACTAAATCGTAAGAAGAAGCTTGTACAGGCATATCACATACTTGCTTATCTTGGGTTAGATGATCATACGTATACTCATTTATCAGTAAGAGCTAATAACGATAGTTTTTATATATATCAATTTGGGCTTCGTTTTGAAGAAGTAGGCACTGAAAACTTGCTCAGGGTATCTCTTGACGGCGAGATTTTAGAAGGCAAAGAAAAACATTATAATGAAACTGGTTATATAACTCACGCTGCAGTCTATAGAAGTCGCCCAGATATCAATTGCGTTTTTTCATATACAACTCCCTACATCACTGCCGTCTCCGCATTAAGAGAAGGTTTATTACCAATTAATCAGTGGGCTTTACATTTTTACAACAACATTGCCTATCATTCTTATAACTCTCTTGTTCTAGATAAAAATCATGGACAAAAAATTGCCCATGACTTAGGCTCTAAAATAGTTATGCTGATGCGTCATCACGGAGCAGTAATATGTGGTCAACATGTTGAAGAAGCTATGTTCTATACCTATCATTTAGAGAAAGCTTGCCAGACTCAGGCCATTACCTTAAGCATGAATAAAGGCTATTTACGAATACCAGAAGAAATCTGCCAAAAAGCTGTTAATGACTTATTGTCGTTTGAAGAAAATTTAGGAGAAAGAGATTGGGAAGCCTGGGTTAGAGCAATTAAGCGTATAAAATAGAAGCTTAAAATAAAAAATAATCCTTCTTCAGTAAACAAAAGACTTGTAAAGAGCCAAGTTGTTTTATAGAAGGTCTATACCAAGTTATTTTTTATGCCTCCGTAGCACAGTGGTAGTGCACTTCATTGGTAATGAAGAGGTCGCGGGTTCGATTCCCGCCGGCGGCACCATGTAAATCTTAAACTTTCCACCTTTCTTATTTAGTTGCTTACATTGTTCAGGCTATTTTCGAAAGTAGCTCCTTAAGAGCCCGCTATTCGCTTAGATAAAACAATACGTTACTGACCAAACCTCGGATTAATTTGTAACCCCTATAGATGAACACTAACTCACAGCGACAATCTTGTATTGGTTAATTGTTGGACCTGTTTTTATTTATACTCGACCATAAGAAAGCGGCCCAAAGAAATTTTGGAGCCAAGGCTTATGTGAGCTTCTTGGAGTTAACAATGATTAACCCCAGTTTGAGGTAAGTTTTAAAGAAATTATCTGATATGGCTTCAAAGAAGCTGTGTAACCATTAAGTTTCTCTCAATTTCACGATAAATAAGGAAAGTGGTTCCCCTAGTAGAAATATTTTGTTTGATTGATGATTTTTGCAAGCGACAACTCACGTACCAAAGATCCTTAAGAAACTCGCAGAGACAAAGGAAACGAGAGTCTGGGATGATGCTTTCCGAAGTTATAACGATCCTCGTTTTGTTTCATTTGAGGGCATTACCGGATTCAAAGATTTTTACCTAAACTGTGTTCAAATCTCTCTCAGAGAGGAATTGCCGAAGCTTATCAGCTACAATCGCTTTGTTGAGCTGATGCGAGACGTGGTCATCCCGTTGGTCATTCTGCTGAATTGCTGCAAAGGGAAACAAACAGGTACGTTGACTCAACAAAAAGCTGGAAAAGGTTTGTCATAACTTACGTATTAGCAGTAATAAGGTCCTTAAAGGCGTCGCTCAGCGTGGGAAAACGTCGACCCGGATGGTTCTTTAGCCTCAATGATCAAGGAGAGATTATGTCATTCACACTGACTTCGGGTAATACAGATGATCGAGCCGTTGTCGAGAAACTGACTCAATATTTGACAGGCCTTCTATTCGGAGATCGGTGGTATATAAGCAAAAACACTGAGCAATCAAGGTATTGAGCTCATCACACGGCTTAAGAAAAACAAAACCCGGCTTGCGGCTTTCAAACAACTACTTCTTGCAAGGGCGTGGATTGATTGAAACAGCCATCGGAGAATTGAAAGAGATTTGACAAATCCAGCGCCACGGCATCGCTCGCCAAACAATTTCTTGGCAGACCTCTTTCTCAGGGCTCTTGGCTTATGTCTTCAAACCCAATATATCTCAGGAAAAATAGGCTCACGGGCATACTCCTTACGTCAAACTGAGGTTTTTTAACATAGCCCTCTTGCTTTGGAAGTGAAGCTTGCAAAGGGGGCGGAAGGCGGGTTATGTTCTTTCAGCGCAAACTCGCTCAGCTATAGTTAATCCTTTGAGTTAAAAAAGTATATTTCTTTAATATGGAGAGTTTCGTAACTACTTAAATATTTAACTTTTATCTAGGATAAGCTTAATATGTATAGCTAAAGTGAGTTGTAAAAGCAGAGCCGCGCCCTCCTATCCTTTGTGGTTTCGCTTGTAAGGCCCCCCCCCGCGTGGGGGTAAAAAAGCAAACGAGCCGTAAACAGGATGCTAATTGCATTCTGCTGGGAACTTTCCAATTCTTCATTGGTACGCAGTACTTCTCATCATCATACTTATAAAATTAATTACTACCATTACACCTATTTGGATTTGCAAGTGACTAGCTACTTTCTCCTTAAAGCAAAAAGAAGGATTTTGGAGCAAGAATATGGCGCAGTAATTTTACTGGCTAGAGATCGGGATGTAGTATTTTCTATATTCCGCCTTAAAAGCCCTATAATGCTAATCGGTTTATAGAATGTTTGGGGGGGCAGGGGGGGGAGGTTAGAGCTATATATGAATCGCTCTATTAAACGCTGCAAGGGTCGCCTCATGCATCATTTCCGACATTGTTGGATGAGGGAAAATAGTCTGAATTATTTCTTGCTCAGTGCTCTCTAAGGTTTTCGCCATAGCGAAGCCTTGGATCATTTCTGTAACTTCTGCCCCTATTAGGTGAGCTCCAAGTAATTCCCCAGTTTTTTTATCATAGATAGTTTTAATCATACCATCAGTTTCTCCCATAGCGATAGCCTTACCATTTGCTGAAGATGGAAATTTACCAATTTTAACATCAAATCCAGCTTCTCTAGCTTGCTTTTCAGTATACCCAACGCTTGCAATTTGTGGATAACAGTAAGTACAACCTGGTATATTTTTTCTATTCAATGGATGTGCATTTTTATTAGTAACTTTTTCAACCGCAATAATTGCTTCATGACTTGCTTTATGGGCAAGCCATGGCGGAGAGGTCAAGTCTCCAATAGCGTAAATATTTGCTTCATCTGTCTGGCAATATTCATTTGTTTTAATAAAGCCTTTATGTAGCTGTATTTTGGTGTTTTCTAATCCTATTGAGTCCGTATTAGCGACTATGCCTGCAGCCACAATTATCTTTTCGAAGGTATCCTTAGCCTCTCCTTGTTTTGTAGTAATAACTACTTCTGATCCTGCTTTAACTTTTTTGCTTTCCTTAATCTGAGCATTAGTAACTATTTTTATCCCTCTTTTTTCAAATGATTTATGAGCAATTGCCGCGATTTCTTCGTCCTCAGCGCCTAAAATTCTATCTGCAATTTCAATAATAGTGACTTCGACGCCCAGCATGTTGTAAAAACTTGCAAATTCTACACCAATTGCTCCACTACCTACGACTAATAAAGATTTGGGCATTTTTTGTGGCACCATCGCTTCTCTATATGTCCATATATGATCTGAATCAGGCTCTAAACCTGGCAATGTCCTGGCCCTTGCACCTGTAGCAAGAATTACATTTTTTGCTTCTACTTTATTAATTTCTTTTTTCTCTTGCTCAAAAATGGCCACTTGCATTTTGCCAGCTAATTTTCCTGTTCCATTAACCACTGTAATTTTATTTTTTTTCATAAGCTGGGAAACGCCGTCTGCAAGCTTTTTAGAAACTTGCCTAGAGCGTTCTATAATTTTAGAAAAATCAAATTTTACGTTTTGGCATTCTACACCAAATTCGTTAGAATGTTTGACTAAATGATAAACCTCTGCTGATCGCAATAATGCTTTTGTTGGTATACAGCCCCAATTAAGGCATATGCCGCCTAAATGCTCTCTTTCAACGACCGCAGTTTTCAAACCTAGCTGTGCTGCTCGGATCGCAGCAACGTAGCCACCAGGACCGGCGCCTATCACAACAACATCAAATTTTTCCATAATTCACCTTCTTAAATCAACATTAAAACAGGATTTTCAATAAATTTTTTGAAAGCGTTAGCAAATTTAGCAGCAATAGCTCCATCGATAATTCTATGATCACAGGATAAGGTGATTTCCATTGCCGTTGCGATCTCAATTTTCCCATTTTTTACAACGGGCCTTGCGATACCAGCGCCAACTGCCATAATACAAGATTGTGGTGGGTTTATTATTGCATCAAACTTATCAATGCCATACATACCTAAATTTGAAATACTGAGGCCACCTCCTTGAAATTCTTCGGGCTTTAGTTTATTGGTTCGTGCTCTTGCGGCTAAGCTTTTCATCTCTTCAGAGATATCGACGATACTTTTTTGATCAGCATTCCTTATAATAGGAGTAATTAAGCCCCCGTCTGTTGATACCGCGACAGAAATATCGATATTATTATATTGGATAATATGATCATTATCCCAAGAAGAATTAGCTGCTGGTACAAGCTTCATAGCTTTCGCTGTTGCTTTTATAACTAAATCATTAACAGAAACTTTATATATTGGCTTACCATCTATTTCTTTTGCTGAATCGTTAATCTGCTTCCGTAAGGTTAGCAAATTATCTAACTCACAGGAAATCGTCACATAAAAATGAGGTATGGTTTGTTTTGATTCGAGTAACCTTTTTGCAATTACTTTACGAACTCCAGCTACAGGTAGCTTTTCAAATTCTTTCGGGTTGCGTCCATAAGTAGAGGAAGCAATAGGAAGTATAGTGTTAGTGGCTCCGCCATCTGCTTTTCGGTTTTCTGCAAACTTTAAAACATCAGATTTGATAATTCTACCATAGGGTCCGCTGCCACTAATCGAGGACAAGTCTATATTATTTTGTTCAGCAATCCTTTTGGCTAGTGGACTTGCAACAACTCTTTCTGGTTTTGAGTGTGCTGTAGACTGGTTAGAGCTTAATGAAACCCCTTGTTGCTGGGCGGTGGGCGCGGTTTTTATTTGAGCAGTACTACTGCTATGTTGTTCAATTATAGTTTGTATGGAGTCTGGGCCTTCTCCTTCTTCAAGGAGTACTGCTATTAAAGCATTGATTTTTACTTCGCTCGTACCTTCAGGTACTAAAATTTTTCCTATTATTCCAGAATCAACTACCTCCATCTCCATTATGGCTTTATCAGTTTCAATTTCTGCCATAATTTGCCCAGGAGAGACTTTATCACCTTCTTTTTTAAGCCATTTTGTTAAATTCCCTTCAGTCATAGTCGGAGATAATGCAGGCATCAGTATCGGGATTGCCATCTTCTTTTTTAGCCTCTTGAAAATAAATTCACCAAAATAAAAATACGGCTAATGAATAATATTGCAACAAAAAATAATTCTGTTTGATTTTTTGGTGAGTCAAATTTATACACAGAAGGTATTGTAGATTGTCTGATGCTTTTGTAAGTAGGGGTAAATAAGTTGTAAGAAGTGGCAAGGGCTTACATGGGACCCAAAGTGCAATAAATCTTTAGAGCGGTCGGCTTATTTTCTAAGGTGGCGGTGCATTACTATACCAGCGAAAGCGATTATGTACAACGCACAAGATATATGTTGTATATTTACTAAGAATGCCAGCAAGACCGCCAATAAACACGCATAGGGAGGAGGTATGCATAATGTACATATAATTGATGTTGTAATCGTCATTTTTTACTTTTTAATCTGCATAAAAGCTGGGTTGCATAAATCTAAATCCATCAAAACATCTTAGGGGGAAGAAATTTTCCTGATATAGTTATATCGCAACTATTTTCGCGACCGATATAGATGCAGCCTCTACTATGGGAACAGTAGGTAGGGTATATACCCTTGGAATATATTTTTTGCTGTTACTCGTTTGTTTGTGCTATATTTTTTTTGGTTACTTATGGCCCAAGTATTCGGCAAAAATATAGATCAATTTCAGGGGGGGCATTGCCTAATATTATAGATAGAAGTTTCAAATCCGGCAAATGCTTATGGAAGAAGAGGGTAAGAGCAGCGCAAAGCATCCTCAGGGATTTGCTATAGCGCTTTGTTTTTCGATTAAAACTAGCTCTAGATAATGCCTATTAAAACCTCAGTTTGACGTAAGGAGTATGCCCGTGAGCCTATTTTTCCATGAGATATACCGGGTTTGAAGACATAAGCCAAGAGCCCTGAGAAAGAGGTCTGCCAAGAAATTTGTCCGATGGCTGTTTCAATCAATCCACGCCCTGCAAGAAGCAGTTGTTTAAAAGCCGCAAGCCGGGTTTTGTTTTTCATGTTTTTCTTAAGCCGTGTGATGAGCTCAATACCTTGATTGCTCAGTGTTTTTGCTTATATACCACCGATCTCCGAATAGAAGGCCTGTCAAATATTGAGTCAGTTTTTCGACAACGGCTCGATCATCTGTATTACCCGAAGTCAGTGTGAATGACATAATCTCTCCTTGATCATTGAGGCCAAAGAACCATCCGGGTCGACGTTTTCCCACGCTGAGCGATGCCTTTAAAGACCTTATTACTGCTAGTACGTGAGTTATGACAAACCTTTTCCAGCTTTTTGTTGAGTCAACGTACCTGTTTGTTTCCCTTTGCAGCAATTCAGCAGAATGACCAACGGAATGACCGCGTCTCGCATCCAGCTCAACAAAGCGATTGTAGCTGATAAGCTTCGGCAATTCCTCTCTGGGAGAGATTTGAACACAGTTTAGGTAAAAATCTTTGAATCCGGTAATGCCCTCAAATGAAACAAAACGAGGATCGTTATAACTTCGGAAAGCATCATCCCAGACTCTCGTTCCCTTTGTCTCTGCGAGTTTCTTAAGGATCTTCGATGCATGAGTTGTTGCTTGCAAAAATCATCAATCAAACAAAATATTTCTACTAGGGGAACCACTTTCCTTATTTATCGTGAAATTGAGAGAAACTTAATGGTTACACAGCTTCTTTAAAACCATATCAGGTAATTTCTTTAAACTTACCTCAAACTGGGGTTAACTTAGTACAAAGACTAGTAGTTGTAGTGGTTGGTTCAGTTGTTATAGTGGGCTAGACCGCAATATTCAGTAGTACAGAGACGGTATTAGAATCATAGTTAGCAGTGGCAAGATCTGACTTACCGTCCTTGTTGAAATCGCCGATAGTAAGCCCAGAAGCAAAGGTATCACTAACAATTTCTGCTGCGCCATAAAAAAAAACCTCCCTCATCGGAGCCTGAAGGGTTCCATTGCCATTACCCATCAATATAGGTACACCAATATTAACGAGGTCACTGCTATATCATATTTATTATCATCATCAAAATCACCAGCGACTATTCCCACATAAGGCCCAGAACCAACAATTTACTATCGTTATTAAGGTCAATTGTTGTAATACCAACAGGAAAATTGCCCGTACTATAATTTGCTGCCTCTCTAAAAGTACCGTTGCCATTTCCCAATAATACAGAAATGGTATTTGCACCATAATTACTAGTTACTCTATATCCAAATGACTATCATGTTAAAATCCTCATTAAGGAGCCTGGAGGGATAGCTGCTCACGCCAAAAGTCGTAGCGGGTAAAAAAAGGTCCCATCTCCTCGATTTATTAAAACATAAATAGTAGTACCTGCAGACCCCATTGGGCACAGTTATATCAGGGTATCTGTCCTCATTAAAATCACCTACCGCTATACCATTTGAATTATGCCCAACATTATAATTTACAGCAGCTTTAAAAAAGCACCCACCTCCATTTCCTAACAGTACCGATACAGTGCCCTGAGTAGAACTGGCAACCACTATCTATAAAGTAGCCGTCCGAATTAAAGTCGCTCGCAGCCATTCCAAATTGATGAGCTTGGGCATCATAATTTATTGCCGGTAGAAAAGTACCATCTCCTACTCCTAGTAATAGAAACATTACTTAAAGCAGTATTAGTAACTACTAAATCTTAAAGTCAGCAGTATTATATCTCTAGGATTAGTTCCAGCATTATAACTTTGAGCAACGGTAAACATGTATAAAACATTAAACAGTTAATTGATAAACAACCTAAGCTTTAAACAGCTGGCTAAAAAATCTTCACAGTAGGACACTAAACTAAAAGATCGCAATATGCAAGTATTACCAAATCCCATTTAAAACCACCATATCTCTAACAAATGAAGAGTTGCTCGCTCCATCATTTTTGAGCTCAACTGAATTTACTATAAGAGATAATCTGCTACAGACAGAGTTATTCCCAAAGCCTCTCGTTGCAAAAGGGGAAATTTGGCGCCCCCGGGTGGATTTTTGGACGCTGCCCTTGGCCAAAGAGCTGCCAATTGCTCTCAAAGCAGTGAGAAGCAAAATTCTACGTTTATAGCAGAAGGGGGTGGTATATACCCATACTAGACTAAGGTAGTAATATCACCACTGAAAATCATTAAAAGATGCGTCCTCAGAAGAATATGGATCCAAAATTACCGTATGCTGCTCCTGCATAACTATCAACACCAATAGCACCAATAACCAGATCATCTTTACCATCACCATTTGTATCTCCTGCTGAAGATACCGAAAATCCTGCCTGATCACCTTGATAAATGCCATTAATAGCAAAACCATTTTGCCATTTAAACTTGTTAAATTAAACACACTTTGGGTCATAAAACCTTCTAAAATTAGTTGTTGAGAATTTACGCTAACACACTTTCCCATCAAAGTATATATGTGTTTACGAAATCAATAACTATTTTTATTGCCTGGTAGTATTAGTCTTTGTTAATCATATAGCTAACGCTATAATATTGCTAAACCCTAAAACTTAGCGGAGCTACTGCAGCCTAAGCAATGAAACTTTATTTATAAATTAGGAAACATTTAAAATCCAACCCTAGAGCCGCGCTTTTCATTTGATACTTAGTTTCGATCCAATCATCTGGTTTTCTTATAACGCTTTTAATCCCACTATTCTCTACCAATCGCTGTATATAAAGAGCATAATCTTGATGATCAGTTGCAATTAAAATAGTGGAAGAATTGGTTTTTAGTTTACCTCTTAACAGATTTAGAAACTCCAAAGAAACTAGCCTGCGTTTATGATGTTTCTTTTTAGGCCAAGGATCGGGAAACAGTACATATATCGTTGTAAAGATGTTACAAGGTACTTGCTCCAGTAAATTTCTTGCGTCTCCATTAAACAACATAACATTCTTTATGTTATACCGTCCAATGGCCTTTAAAACATTCGCTATACCGTTTAAGTATATCTCGCAGCCGATGAATAACGTCGTCGGCTCTAAAAGAGCTCGCTTTATAAGGTGAGAACCGTCGCCAAACCCTATTTCTAACTTCAGCTCATTATTAGGTGAGATATATTCTTCAATATCTTGAGGATTTAAAGAAAAAGCCCCTAAATCAGAGTTAATTAACTCTTTTCTTGCTGTACCTTTTAGTCTATTCCTCTTTACAAAAGAAGGTAAATACCGAGGCTTATCACTATTAGTATATAGGATACCTTTTGCACACATTATTTACCTTTTGCCTAATTGTGATTTCCGCTAGATTTAAGTTTTCTGGATCTGTCTTCATGTAGTGAATTATTTCTGCTATCCAATCTGCTATTTCTACAAAATCTTCTTCTTGTAAGCCTCTAGTAGTGCATGCCGCAGTGCCTAGTCTTATACCAGAAGTGACCGTTGGCTTCTGAGTATCAAATGGAATATTATTCTTATTACAGGTTAATCCAGCTCTTTCGAGCGATTCTTCCAGATCTTTACCGGTAAGTCCCTGCTTTCTCAAATCCATTATTAGCAAATGGTTGTCTGTACCATTTGTGGTAATACTACATCCTCTTTGAAGCAAATTATCGGCTAAAATCTTGCAATTACTTACAACATTTCTAATATAGTCCTTATATTCAGGTTTTAATGCTTCAGCCAAAGCAACTGCCTTTGCAGCAATAACGTGTACTAATGGACCACCTTGTAACCCTGGAAAAATAGCTGAATTTATCAATTTAGCTATATCTTGGTGATTAGTTAAAATCATACCGCCACGTGGTCCTCGTAATGTTTTATGCGTAGTGGTTGTCACCACATGAGCATACCTAAGAGGATTGTCGTAAATCCCTACTGCAACTAACCCTGCAATATGCGCCATATCAACCATTAACCGCGCGCCAACTTGATCAGCAATTTCCCTAAATTTAGCAAAGTCTATTTGTCTTGGATATGCAGAGTAACCAGCTATAATTAACTTCGGCTTGTGCTCCAAAGCCAACTTTTTTATTTGATCGTAATCAAGCAAAAAATTCTCAGGATTTAAAGTATAGTGCATAGCCTGAAACCATTTTCCAGATTGGTTGACGGGTGAGCCATGAGTTAGGTGACCTCCGCAATCCAGCGAAAGACTCAAAATTGCATCTCCGGGCTTTAGTAAAGCAAGAAAAACAGCCTGGTTGGCTTGAGACCCGGAGTGAGGCTGTACACTGGCAAACTGTGCCTCAAAAAGAAGCTTGGCTCTTTCTATTGCAATATTTTCAATTTCATCGACATACTGACAACCACCATAATACCTTTTTCCAGGATATCCTTCTGCATATTTATTCGTAAGAATTGATCCTTGGGCTTCTAATACAGCTTTGCTAACTATATTCTCAGAGGCAATAAGCTCTAATCCATCTTGTTGTCTGTCTAATTCATTTTGGATTTGTTGAAAAATAATAGGATCAGCGTTAGCTAAAGAATTAGCAAAAAATGGTGATTTAGCCATGTGTCACCTCAAAAAGGGAATTCTCGGGTATGGTACCCGCAGCCGGACTTGAACCGGCAAGAGACCGCTCTCCACGGATTTTAAGTCCGTTATGTCTACCATTCCATCATGCGGGCAATTTCAATATTGCCTCATTATCTATAAATAGATTAACATTTCAATACCTTTTTATTGGATGATTAATTTTTTTCTGTAAAGTAGCTATTGCAATATAAAAATACAAAACGTGTATAAATGATAGGAAAATTAACCGGAGAAATTTGCTTAATAGAGTCAGAGCAAATTATTATTGATGTAGCAGGAGTCGGATACGTACTTAATATCCCCTCTTCAGCTCTAGCCGCCGTACAAATTGGGCAAACGAAGTCTTTTTGGGTGTTTACTCAAGTAAAAGAAGGAGAAATAACTCTCTTTGGATTTACTTCAAAAGAAGAAAAACAATTATTTGAAGCACTTATTACAGTCCAAGGCGTGGGCGGCAAAGTAGCTTTAGCCATTTTGAGTTCAATGACCCCTACTATGGTCACTGCTGCAATTATAGCGCAAGATATAACTGCTTTTAAAAGAGTTAGCGGTATTGGGCCTAAGCTTGCTGCTAGGATAGTTAATGAATTAAAAGATAAAAAAGCTTTAGTAACAGGCGCATATTCATTCATCGATGCTGCTACCCCTCTTGAAGGTAGTCAAAGTATGGCTTTGGATGCTGCTTCAGTACTTGCTAATTTAGGCTTTGTTAGGTCTGAAGCCTTTAAAACTGCAGCTGAGATTTTAAAAAATGATGAACAAATCAGTTTGGAAGAATTAATCAAAAAATCATTGAGCCAGATTACAAATATATGAAAATGAGATTTTTAATATTTATTATAATCTTTTTTGTTAGTTATAATGGGCTAGCTACTGAATTAATGAGTGATCCAGAAGTCGAGGATATTATCAAAAAAATGTCTGAGCCAATATTTGAAGTGGCTGGGCTTGATAAATCTAATATTAAAATTACTCTTATTAAAGATAACAGCATTAATGCATTTGTCTTAGATACCGGTAATATCTTTATTAACTTAGGCCTAATTAGCGAAACAAGCAGTCTCATAGAAGTCATGGGAGTGCTAGCTCATGAAACCGCACATATCACCTTGAATCATCACAATAAAAGGGCAGAAGAAGTAAGGGAAGCAATCAAAAAATCTATCTTGCCTACTATTTTTTTCTATCGTTTGTCGCAATATTCAATAATGCAAGAGCATGCCGCTGACAAAATGGCAGTTATCTTTATGAAGAAGCTAGGCATTCCAATCGAAGGACTAATAAACGTACTAAAAAAGATTAAAAGCGGTCATGTACAACTGAATGCAGGTCTGTATAAAACTCATCCCGGTATCAATGAAAGAGTTAATTATTTATCAGGTATACACGTCAAAAATACTAATCTTTTGTTAAATAACAGAAGCTTTCTACACTCTTATAATATGATGAAAGCTAAAGTTATAGGCTTCATTTGGGATAGGGAACAAGTACTGCGTACTTATAATTATGAATCTAGCGAAAGCTTATATGCTAAATGTGTTGCAGATTATAGAAAACACAACATAGGAGCAAGTTTAGAAAAGCTTGGTAAATTAATTAGGACTTATCCCAAAAACCCTTATTTCTACGAGCTCAAAGCTCAAATTACGCTTGAAAAGGGTGAAATAATCACCGCTATATTCCTCTATAAACAAGCAGTTGATTTATTACCTGAATCCGATCTCCTGAAGAAAAAGTTAATTTCTGCCTTGCTTACTTCACCCACCCAGAGCGATTGGAAAAAGGCTGAAAATTTATTAAGTCAATTTACCGACAAAAAAGTTGATGGTTTTGTTTTAGGAAAAACAGCTTTAGCAAAAGCCAAACTAGGACATAGATTAGAGTCTTACCTATATTCAGCAAAAGCTGCTCTCTTTCTCGAAGATAAAGTCAAAGCAAAATATTTTTTAAAACTGATCCAGCAGCAAAAAGCACCCTTATCAAAAAAAATGCAAGAAGATATTATTGATATGGAAGAGTCCCTCAATGATATCCCATAGCTAGTCGCAAAAGTCTGGAACGAGGGCTTAAAAATCTTCATTACATAAAGGTAATAATTGATAATCCTGATTATATAAAAGAGATAATTGCTCCTTATCCACGCAATCCTCCACAGGAGAAGTAACTTGGGTTAGTGCAGTATCTCCTTCATCTCGCTGATTTATCTCCTCTAAATAGTTTCGCCTAATATCAAGAAAATAATCTTCATCTCTTGGAATCTCAAATTTTTCTTTAAGCCATTCCACCGATCTATTCTCTCTTAGCATTTCATTAATATCTCTAGCATTTTCTAACACCCATAATCCGCAATTATAGCCATCTGATTGTTATTTAATACTAAGATTATGAACATTCTTTACTCAATCTGCGGCTGTAAAATTTCATTGATAGCATCAGGTATATCACCACCAAATGAGTTAGCAAAGTAGGCTTGATATACCTTATCTTTACAGGAAAGGACCAAGGCAACCCAATGAGAATTATTCAAATTAACAGATCACCGTACTTGCTTTCCACGGTTCGAAACTCTTTTACAGCCTGCTTCAGTTCTTCTTCGCCTTGAATCACTGCTTATTATTACGGGTATGTATATCATACATGTCACTATATTTTATTTGATCAAGTTGCCGGATACTTTCATCTGTTAACCAACTACCTTCTGAGAGCTTATCAAAATTTGCCAGGTCTTTCTGTAATTCCCCTTTTACTTCGTTCTTTAATAAACCCAACCACATGAATACTGACTTTAATTTATTTTCAGCGGCTCTCTTTAGTAAAATTAGCTGGGTAAATATTGATTCAAAGTATCCATTTTCTATATTAATCAAGGACCTTTCTTTATCAGATATATTATCTATCTCTAAAACAGTAGATTTATTTTGATCCGTTGCCAGTTCTGTGTAAGACTTTCCAGTAAATGCCCTCTTTACTGGACTTATGATATACTCTATTAAAGAAACTCCTTTATCTTTTACAAGCCCCTGCATAAATCACGCATTAACGATGAGGCATCAACTAAACTTCTATCGTCCTCCTCATCGCTTACTTCTACAATTTTACCATCCTCATTAAAGATGAATATCCTATCTTTTGCCATAATTTTGCACCCTCTACTTATAAACAAAATCTTATAAACCCTTTGCAAAGTTTTGCTACTACAAAAAACTCTACAGATCATCCCTCAAACTATTATCTTAACCACTTTTTATAATCTATCTTTAGCCTCCTCTAACAATCAAAAGCTAGAGGAGCTATCGATCATAACACAAACACACCGCTGCCTCAACCACTCCTATAATAATGACTTAGACCTCAGAACAATATTTTGGTAGCAACGGTGTTAATTTATTAAAAAACTTACTTTAATATGTTGCAAAAAAGCAACTCTCCGAGACATATTTATCCCACCTTAACACGAGATGTTGCGTTTAATATATTGTTATTTAAATATTATTTTTGTTGTGTGAAGTATTTTTAACTAAAAAGTGAGGAAGGTTATGAAAAAAATCTCCTTAGCGGCAGTTGCTGCTATGTCTATTGCTTCTACTGCTATTGCAAAGGAAGGTTTATATATGGGAATTGGCGGAGGTATTGAAGGTAGGAGTTAGTGTTTACCAAGACATCCAAGAAAATGCCGGTAGAAGCGGCTCTTCTAGTGCTACCGTTCGAGCTGCGGCAATCAATACACCTGCAACTCCAACGAAAACATTTGAACTTTCTAAGTAAGACGAAAAGTACTGGAGGAATAGACCTTGGGTTTGGTTGTGATATGGGCTCTTTTAGAACTGGGGTAGGTGTTTTCGTTATGTGGCTGAAGTTAGCAATAACACCCTCCCAAGAAGTACCTTTTTCCAGAGGTACAGGAAATGATGCGACAGCAGCTGATTTGCAATACGATGCTAGGGCAAAGCTAAGCGGTTATGGTGTTAATGCTAATGTCTTTTATGGATCTGGAAAATTCAACAGCTGTTGCCTCTTATATTGGGGCAGGCTTTGGTTGGAGTCGTGCTCAGCTTGAAATTGAAGCATTTTCCCAAAACTGTATCCGGGCGAACTAATGGTTTAGCAGTTACTGCGGTAAGTTATAAGTTTGATGAAGCAGCATTAAAGGGAAAAAAGAAAAAGGATTTTGTGAATTATGCTTTTTATCTTAGGACGGGTTATGATCTTACCAGCTCTGTAAGCCTTGACTTGAGGCTATTTGCCCAGCATAACAACAAGCTTTCAATAGCAAAGCCAGCTAAAATGGCGGCGGGAAAAATTCCATTAGCATATGCTGACAAAAAAAGCTTATCTTGTTAGACAGAATGCAGGGCTTGAAAAGAAAGCAAACTGGTCTGCAGGTGCTTTATTAGGAATTAGGGTCGGTTTCTAAATTTTCATTCGTAAAAAACAGCGGAATTACCTCCGCTGTTTTTTTAATCTTCTCTAAAAATTATTAGTATTCTATAAGTTAACCTCAGTTTGACGTAAGGAGTAGGCCCGCGAACCTATTTTTCCACGAGATATATCGGGTTTGAAGACACAAAGAGCCCTGAGAAGGTGTTTTTCTTAACCCCAGTTTGAGGTAAGTTTTAAAGAAATTACCTGATATGGTCTTAAAGAAGCTGTATAACCATTAAGTTCTTCTCAATTTCACGATAAATAAGAAAAGTGGTTCCCCTAGTAGAAATATTTTGTTTGATTGATGATTTTTGCAAGCGACAACTCACGTACCAAAGATCCTTAAGAAACTCGCAGAGACAAAGGAAACGAGAGTCTGGGATGATGCTTTCCGAAGTTATAACGATCCTCGTTTTGTTTCATTTGAGGGCATTACCGGATCAAAGATTTTTACCTAAACTGTGTTCAAATCTCTCTCAGAGAGGGATTGCCGAAGCTTATCAGCTACAATCGCTTTGTTGAGCTGATGCGAGGACGCGGTCATTCCGTTGGTCATTCTGCTGAATTGCTGCAAAGGGAAACAAACAGGTACGTTGACTCAACAAAAAGCTGGAAGGTTTGTCATAACTCACGTACTAGCAGTAATAAGGCCTTTAAAGGCACCGCTCAGCGTGGGAAAACGTCGACCCGGATGGTTCTTTGGCCTCAATGATCAAGGAGAGATTATGTCATTCACACTGACTTCGGGTAATACAGATGATCGAGCCGTTGTCGAAAAACTGACTCAATATTTGACAGGCCTTCTATTCGGAGATCGGTGGTATATAAGCAAAAACACTGAGCAATCAAGGTATTGAGCTCATCACACGGCTTAAGAAAAACAAAACCCGCTTGCGGCTTTTAAACAACTGCTTCTTGCAGGGCGTGGATTGATTGAAACAGCCATCGGACAATTGAAAGAGATTTGACAAATCCACCCTCTTCCGTGCTAAAGCTATTGATTTCTCCGGTATAACCCTGGCATTTGTAGAGGCTTAGAGAGTAATTCTCTAGCTCTTTGAGCGTAATATCTTGCAAAGTCTATTTCTTCTCTGACTTCAGCTGTACTATCTTTGATGTTTTTGCCTGCTTCACGAATTAAAAGTGAATAGAAGAAATACCTATTTTCATGTAGTAGATCGCCAAATTTTTCAATAACTTTAGCTCTTTTTTCTACTGGAACGGAGGACCAAGAATGAAATGCCTGATGTGATAGGGCAAGCGCTTTTTTAATTTCATCGATTGACGCTTTATCAAAAACCCCTATTTTTTCTAAAGAGGAAGGCTTGAGTATCTTAAAATCTTTAGGAGTTTTAACTGTAGGATTGCCCTTTATTAAAGAGGAGATTTTATGGTACTGATTGGAATATTTGTTTAAATTACTCACAATATCATCGTAATCTTTTTTTATTCCAATATCGTATCCTTGCGCACTTTTTCTATTCGAGCCAAAAATTTCTAGCGGGCTTACCAACCTTTTGACGCCAGCTAGTTTTGTTTCTGCAATTCTGATAGGAAGTACTGCGCCCATCCTATGTAGTTTCTGGAATTCAAAATCAAGCTCCCTGGCCATTTCTTGAATAGCTGCAACCGTGTATACGCGCTATGGAATTGCAAACTGAGAATGAATACGCGGGTTATTTGTGTTAATGCAAGCCTTGGATGCAATGCTGATAATCTTACTGAAATGCTTAGTTGCGCATATATTTCTTTCTCTTCCAGCACGTGGGAGCTGATGCTCTTAATAGCTTTTAAATATTCGTAAATGTCATATGACATTCGATAACCTTTCTTTTGCAAGGGATAAAGCGTTTTTTATTCCACTGCTAATATCTCCCATGATGAATTCATTAGAGGTATAATATGAATTGCCTTTTTGATAGCAGGAGGCAGTACGGGTTCTCCCAGTTTGCCGATTAGTCTGGTTGAGCTAAAATCTGGAAAAGTACTTAAATCAACCAATTTACCTGTTAAAATAGTCCCCAGGAAGATGCATTGACGAATAAAGAGTGACTATTTTCCAGGTACTTTTTCCAGCCCTTATTTTGTAACTTATCCTTAACCAGTTCATTAGCAGTATCATTGTCAGGCATTCGAAGAAGAGCTTCTGCTAAACACATTACTGCGATTTCTCTTAGGAAGTTAAGTTATATATTCCTTAATAAAATTTTCAACCCCGTGAGTACTTGATGTCCTGATTGCCTCTGCATAAATTCCTGCTCTTTCTTGGAATGATATGAAGTTGAGCTTCTGAGAGCTTAATTTCTTTCATTAGCTTATGAATAGCTTCCTTTTCGTTATTGAAGTTGTGGTTGCCTATATTATTTAATTGAATATTTAATTCAGCCAAAGTCTTGAAAGTCATTTCAAATCCTAATTTTATTTAAGTTTAAAGTCATCAATGATGTAAGTGGGTTTTAGCCCAATGTTCATTAAAGTATTAACATCATCTTTATCGCACACGCCGTTTTTTACAAAAAGAGAATCCAAACCAGAACCATTAGCTCCTTTGATATCTGTATATAAATTATCTCCTACAGCTAACACATATTGAGTAATAATATTATTATTGTCCAGAGCAAATTTATAAAAATTATTTTCTGGTTTTCCCATATAGTAAACATTACCTCCTAATTCTTTGTATTTTAAGGCAAAAGAGCCAGCTGTATATATTATATCTTTTCCTTGACGTGCAACTAAATCTGGATTCGGGCAGATACATGGCAAATTTCTTTTGACAGCTTGTTCCAATATTCTGTCAAACATTGATAAATCAGCTTTATTTTTAACGGAGGCTATAATTAATAAGTAGCTTGCGGTTTCTATAGAGTTAGTGATTTTTAGATTAGGAATGGTAAGCAATGGATGATCTAAATTATTGCTTAAAGGGAAGGCGTACTGGCTTAAAAAGTCTAGATCGTATTTTTTAGGATGCCGAAGCGTGTATTTAAAGAATTCTCCCGAAGTCACTATTTCAAAATCTTTAAGCTTAGGAGACATGCCAATTAATTTTCGCTCTACATCCTCTTTGGGCCTCGGAGTATTAGAAAAAAAGATAACTTTTTTACCTTCATCTCTTAAATAGTTTACCGCTTCTGCTGCTTTTTCGAAATGGTTTATTCCATCATGCATAACACCGTATAGATCAATAAGAAATAAGTTGTACTTTCCTACTAATTCTATAATTCCTTGTATCATCATAAAATTTTCGTTTAATCAGGTAGTTATAAATAGACATATTGTTAAGAATTGCTGTACTGACAGTCAATATAAAAATTACGTTTTTGCTTATATAAACTTTTTTGTTGCTCAACGGTACCTGTTTAATATGAAGAGGGAAAGATAAGTAATTTTCCCGCAAAGTACTGGAAGGTAGCCCATTATAAAATAGAAAATGAGTGTTTTTGTTTCTATATAATCAATGCTCTAAGTTAAAGAGGTATATTTGTTAATATGACACTGTCTTAGGTTAATGCGAAAATTCTTTAAATAATTATTGACATACGTGTTATTTGGGAGCGCTAGCGAAGTTGCTATCTATGGCGTTCATCAAAAATAGCCCAAAAATTTTAAAGGCGAGGTGACCCGACTAATGGGGGAGTGTTGGTTTTTGGGTTGACCTTTGCATTGATTAATCGGTTTTTTCAGAGGTTGAACGATGGGTAACATTTTTTCAAAAATCTTGTATTCTATGGAGGGAGCTTCGCGTATCCTCAAATGCCCACAGTTGCTGATTTTAATAGAGATGGAAAGCTAGATGTAGCGGTGACTAATGAAACAAAACCGGGGTCGTGACGATTATGCATGGTAATGGGAGGTGGATCTTTCCAATATATTGCTTCTTATGCATTAGGATCTGGGCCTGCAGTAATCACAGCGGCTGATTTGAACAATGACGGTAAAATAGATCTTGTAAGTACCAATTCTATGTCTAATAATATTTCGTTATTGATTGGTAATGGAGATGGGAGTTTTAAACCTGCAATTTCTTGCAGTGTTGGAGCCTATCTTTCGCCTGGTAGTACCTCTGTATTAATCAATAAAGGAGATGGTACTTTCCAATTCTGCAGTAACTTATAGGGTAGGTCCCAGACCTCATGCAATAACTGGAGCTGATTTTAAATGGTGGACGGCAGAACAGATCTTGCAAACACTAACGAGAGTTCTAATAATGTCCCATTATTGATCGGCAAGGGAGAGATGACAGCACCCCTGGCTTGATTAATACTAATTATAACACAAATAACATTCCTATTCTATTGAATATTCACCCCCTTCCAGGCAATGCCTGGTAATTATAGACAGCAACAAGATGGTATGATATCTTCATAGTAGAATGGGTGGAGTAGAAATGACAATTAAGTGTAAATATTGCGGCTCTAGCGAGCAGGTGAAGAATGGTGTGGTATAGGGACAGCAAGAGGTAATAGGGTGCAAGAATTGCAAAAAGAATTACCGAGAAGGTGATAAGCGGCAGAATACACTATGAATGATAGACTTAAAACCTAACCTTGAGGACTGTGGAATTAGGATGATAGAGAGACTGACTGGAATCCATAACAGCCAAATATCTTCATGGATTGAAGGGACGGGGGGGACGCTATGTGCAAGAAAAGTTAGATAAGAGCTGCAACAGCACAAAGTCACTTAAGGATATCGAGGTCCTAGAGATTGACGAGCTGTGCACATATATAAAAAAAGACCAAAGAATGGAAGTGGGACACCTTTATATTGATTGCTGTTGATAGAGGAGCGGGTGAAATTATTGATTTTGAAGTAGGTGACGGGAGCAAGGCAACCCACCTGAACCTGGCATTTAGGCTTTGAGGAACGTTATAAATGAGCATGTACAGATGATTACAGCGTTTACGAATACTATAAAAATCTCCACGCACCATAACAAAACAAAGGCTGGGACATCATTGTGGTAGAATCAAAGAATTCTTTAATAACCTCAGTTCGGAGTAGGTCCCGCGAGCCTGTTTTTTCCATGAGATATACCGGGTTTGAAGACACAAAGAGCCCTGAGAAGGTGTTTTCGTTAACCCCAGTTTGAGGTAAGTTTAAAGAAATTACCTGATATGGTTTTAAAGAAGCTGTGTAACCATTAAGTTTTTCTCAATTTCACGATAAATAAGAAAAGTGGTTTCCCTAGTAGAAATATTTTGTTTGATTGATGATTTTTGCAAGCGACAACTCACGTACCAAAGATCCTTAAGAAACTCGCAGAGACAAAGGGAACGAGAGTCTGGGATGATGCTTTCCGAAGTTATAACGATCCTCGTTTTGTTTCATTTGAGGGCATTACCGGATTCAAAGATTTTTACCTAAACTGTTTTCAAATCTCTCTCAGAGAGGGATTGCCGAAGCTTATCAGCTACAATCGCTTTGTTGAGCTGGATGCGAGACGCGGTCATCCCGTTGGTCATTCTGCTGAATTGCTGCAAAGGGAAACAAACAGGTACGTTGACTCAACAAAAAGCTGGAAGGTTTGTCATAACTTACGTACTAGCCGTAATAAGGTCCTTAAAGGCGTCGCTCAGCGTGGGAAAACGTCGACCCGGATGGTTCTTTGGCCTCAATGATCAAGGAGAGATTATGTCATTCACACTGACTTCGGGTAATACAGATGATCGAGCCGTTGTCGAAAAACTGACTCAATATTTGACAGGCCTTCTATTCGGAGATCGGTGGTATATAAGCAAAAACACTGAGCAATCAAGGTATTGAGCTCATCACACGGCTTAAGAAAAACAAAACCCGCTTGCGGCTTTTAAACAACTGCTTCTTGCAGGGCGTGGATTGATTGAAACAGCCATCGGACAATTGAAAGAGATTTGACAAATCCAGCGCCACGGCATCGCTCGCCAAACAATTTCTTGGCAGACCTCTTTCTCAGGGCTCTTGGCTTATGTCTTCAAACCCAATATATCTCATGGAAAAATAGGCTCACAGGCCTACTCCTTACGTCAAACTGGGGTCTTAATATGTTGCTGCTTGTAAAGGCTCCACTTCGATTGCCTAATAATCACCCCTACATCTTGTTTACCATCTTGATTAAAGTCAGCTATTGTTACTCCTGCAATGCGATATATCAGTGCATAAACTACAGGCGCTGCAAAAACAACATTACTCATGATCAAACTCCTTAAATACAGCTACTGTATACCCAATTGTTAATTTAAGAGATTAACTTGAAAACAACTCTCCCATTGGCCAAGTTTCATCTCCTCTTTAAAATTTGAGGCTATTTTTGGTAAGAAACCACAGACAGCGCCATTTAAGCGCACCCAGTAGCGAATACAGCTGTTATTAATTTATGTCAATAATTATCAACAACATCTTAACATTATTTTGCAATAACAAACCTCAAGATATTGATTTATCTGAAAAAACACCAGCACTACCCAACTCCAAAAGAACTAGCTTGCCACAGTATATATGGCCTGCCTTACAACGGATCATCTCTTAGTATCTTGCTGGAAGCTTTACAATTCTTTATTTACTAGAGTATATCTGCATATAACTAGGGAATTGAAAAATGCTCAATTGAATGCGAGTCATATTTTAGATTTACTGTTGCAGATCTAGTTCGCTCTGTGGCCAGCCTTACAATTGAAAGTTGCAAATGGGGGGAGGCGGACCCCATATTTACCGTGGCAAACTCGCTCTATACTAAAGCTATTCATGCTGAGGAAACCCTGTCTGGTTATCCTCTCTTTTCTTATTGGAGATATATACTGCGTATAAACAAAGAGTTGAGGCATAAACCCACATAAACGTTGGAGGCAACAAGCATAGGATAATTATGAGATAAAGCAAGTTTTGCAATGGAAAAATGCTCCGTCCCCTTGCCCCTCAGCAAGCTGCAATTGTAAGGACCGGGCCCCACCAAGAAAAGCAAACAAGCTAAACTGCTACTTATACCCCTGACACGCATGTTTTGCAGCCAAGACTATGTCCTCAACTTGAGGCAAGGCAAGTTTTTCTAAGTTGGCCGCGTAAGGAAGAGGCACGTCTTTACCGGTTACTCTAATCAACGGTGCATCTAAGAAATCAAAAGCGTTTTCCATAATAACTGCGGCAATTTCCGAACAAATTCCTGCAAATGGCCAGCTTTCTTCAACCGCAATGATACGGTTAGTCTTTTTTACTGAATTTACAATGGCCTCGACATCAAGTGGCCTAATAGTTCTTAAATCCATAACTTCTGCACTAATTCCTCCTTTTTCCAATTCTTCAGCGGCAGCTAAAACATTTTTAACTTGGATTGAGAAAGATATGATAGTTATATCACTCCCTTCTTTTAATACCAAAGCTTTTCCGATCTCCACCAAATGCTCACCTTCTGGAACTTCATGGCTATGGCCATATAGTATTTCATTCTCTAAGAACATAATTGGATTATTATCTCTAATCGCAGCTTTTAATAAGCCTTTATGGTCAGCTGCCGAATAAGGCGCAATAACTTTTAAGCCCGGGATGTGTCCATACCAACTTGCATAACACTGTGAATGTTGCGCCCCGACTCTTGCCGCAGCGCCGTTGGGACCTCTAAAAACTATAGGACAAGTTAATAACCCGCCAGACATGTAATGAGTTTTTGCCGCTGAGTTAATAATTTGATCAATGGCTTGCATTGCAAAGTTCATGGTCATAAATTCAACTATGGGCCGAAGTCCTGCAAGAGCTGCTCCCACCGCAAGGCCTGCAAATCCATGTTCAGTAATTGGAGTATCTATTACCCTTTTAGGGCCAAACTGCTCTAATAAACCTTGAGTAACTTTATAAGCTCCTTGGTACTCCGCAACTTCCTCCCCTATCACAAATACCTTATCATCTCTTGCCATTTCCTCAGCCATCGCATCTCTTAATGCTCCTCTGATCGTAATAAGTGCCATAAATTTCGTTTTAAATTATTTATAAATGTTTGTATAGAGTTCTGAAATTTCAGGTTCTGGGCTTCCTTGCGCGAATTTTACTGCTTCTTCCACAACTCCCTTCACTTTCTTTTCTATATCATTTAACTTGGATTCATTGATTAAATTACCCTTTAGCAGATAACTTTTCATTTGCTCAATTGGATCCTTATTTTCTCTATAATTAGTCACTTCATCTTTAGAACGATATCTACCCGGATCCGACATGGAGTGCCCTCTATATCTATAGGTTTTTATTTCCAGCAGTAACGGAGAGATTTTTTTCCTTACAGTTTCAACAGCCTCTTTCATAGCCTCATACACTGCAAAGAAGCTCATACCATCAACTTGCTTGCCAGGTACGCCAAATGGCTCCCCTCTTTTAAAAAATTCTGTTACGCTCGAACCTCTAGCAGTTGAAGTGCCCATGGCATATTCATTATTCTCAACTATATATATAACAGGCAAGTCCCAGAGTTTTGCCATATTAAAAGATTCATAAACTTGACCTTGATTAACTGCGCCATCACCAAATATAGTCACACAAACATTATCAGTATTATTATATTTAGCAGCAAACGCTAAGCCTGTCCCGATTGGAACTTGAGCCCCTACTATTCCATGCCCACCAAAGAACCCCTTTGCTGGGTCAAACATGTGCATAGAGCCACCCTTTCCTTTCGAACGTCCAGTTGCTCTTCCAAGAAGTTCAGCCATGACATATTTAGGCTCACTTCCGGTTGCAAGCATAATACCGTGGTCCCTATAACTCGTTATAACGGAATCGCCATCCTTTAATGCGGCCTGAATGCCAATCGCAACAGCCTCCTGTCCAATATAAAGATGGCAAAAACCGCCAATTAGTCCCGTACCATAAAGCTGCCCTGCTTTCTCTTCGAATCTCCTAAGCAACAACATATCTTCATAGTATCTATGCAAATCGTTTGCACTAATGTTCACTTTCTTTTCCGCCATAAATCATTTTTACTAATTATGCAGACCGAATACTAAATGCAGGCAGATATTTTGTAAAGCTTTTAACTTATTATTTATATTATAGGGCGTTTAAAAACGGATGATAGACTTAAAACCTAACCTTGAGGAGTGTGGAATTAGGACGATAGAGAGACTGACTGGAATCCATAACAGCCAAATATCTTCATGGATCGAAGGACGGGGGGGCGCTATGTGCAAGAAAAGTTAGATAAGAGCTGCAACAGCACAAAGTCACTTAAGGATATCGAGGTCCTAGAGATTGACGAGCTGTGCACATATATAAAAAAAGACCAAAGAATTGGAAGTGGGAGTACACCTTTATATGGATTGCTGTTGATAGAGGAGCGGGTGAAATTATTGATTTTGAAGGGTAGGTGACGGAAGCAAGGCAACCCACCTGAACCTGTCATTTAGGCTTTGAAGAACGTTATAAATTGAGCATGTACAGATGATTACAGCGTTTACGAATACTATAAAATCTCCACGCACCATCACAGAACAAAAGCTGAGACCTCATTTGTAGAATCAAAGAATTCTTTAAGAGGCACTATCCAGCTAGTTTTAATCGAAGAATGAAGCGCTATAGCAAATTCCTGAGGATGCTTTGCGTTACTCTTACCCTCTTCTTCCATAAGCATTTGCTGGATTTGAAACTTCTATCTATCAAATATTAGGCAATGCCAATTTTTTTATTATAGATTTTGAAAATCAAAATAATGTAACTCGCCCATCAATGCTTTCATTTGAAATGCTGAAATAACTAAAGCTTTGTTAACTTTTTCCTGGATAATTTGTGCTTCAAACAGTCTTTGTTCCGAGTCTAGCAAGTCTAGAGTGGTTTTTGTACCAACTTTGTATTCTTGCTGCACTCCTTCCAGCGCTTCCTGTGCAGCAGCGAGCGCCTCTTTTACTGAGTTAATTTGAGAGATTGCCACCTGATTCTGATTCCATATTTGAACTATATTTTGTTCCACTTCGCCTAACGTATTGTTTAAACTTGCTTCGGCTCCTCTAGCTTTGTATCTCGCCTCTTTTATATCAACATAGCTATTACCGTTAAATAACGGCATTGATACTCTCAGCGCATAAGTTTTACCTTTTTGGCCAGATGACTGACCGTCATTAACGCTCATTCTAGCAGTGACAGCTGGCATCAATGCTGAAGCAGCAACCGCAACTAAAGTTTTAGAAGTGTGCAATTGTTCTTGAGCAATCCTAAGATTTAAATTGGCTTGTCTTACGGCAGCTGCAAAGGTTTCAAAATCTTTTGGAGTATTGATTTTACTTGCTTGTACATAAACTAGATCGTGACCCGGAACTTTACCAATTATGTATGCAAAATTAGCCTCGGCGGTTTTCATATCACCAAAAGCCTTTTCTTTTTCCGTAACAGCTTTAGCCAAACTATGTTTAGCCCACGACACGTCCGTTTTAGTCACCTCACCAACTCTGAATCTGGTTTTGATTTGCTCTAATCTATTACGCATTCCTTCTTCGTTATTAAGGCTAATTTTATAAATCCTGCGCGCTAAGATCACTTCATGATAAGCATCAATAACTTTTAAAAATACATTGGCAGTTTTAGAATAGGAATCCAACTCTGCAGCATTCACAGTGCTGTTTGCTATCTTCATTTGAGCTAAAGTTTTTCCTCCTGCAAACAACTCTTGCTGAACATACAAAGCATTATCAAAACTATTAAAATCTTGATAATTTGTAGTGGCAGTAGGGCTAATCCTGCCTTCAGTTTTCGAAGCTTCAGCCCCAGCTACTGGCCAAAAACCTGAAACAGCTCTGTATCTATCCAGCTTTCTTACCGAAAGGTTTTTATCTATAATTTGCAGTTCCTGATTGTTGAGCTTCGCATCTTCAATAGCATCCTTAATTCTATATTCAGTGTACTCAGCATTGGCAAAGATACCCAACATATTTAAACATGCTACAAACATAGCTAATTTACTTGTATTCATAATAAATGATATTAAAAAGTCACGCATTTACTATAGAGTTTATAGATTATCAATAAACTTAAAGCAAGCCCATTTTATCTTTGCACCATATTAGCATCAATATCAGTATGTTAACAGAGAATAAATTATTGCCACTTTAAAATACCTAAGGGTACCTGGTTACTTTTTTTAGTTGCCAAGAAGACAAATCAAATTTTTTTACCCTTTTATGAGAATCTTCTTTGCAATTTTTTGGCTCAATAGAGTCTGCTCTTTGAGATCCAATATCATTTGGCATTGCCTAATATTATAGATAGAAGTTTCAAATCCGGCAAATGCCTATGGAAGAAGAGGGTAAGAGTAGCGCAAAGCATCCTCAGGAATTTGCTATAGCGCTTTGTCCTTCGATTAAAACTAGCTAGATAATGCCTTATTAAAACCTCAGTTTGACGTAAGGAGTAGGCCCGCAAGCCTATTTCCATGAGATATACCGGGTTTTTGAAGACATAAGCCAAGAGCCCTGAGAAGAAAGGTCTGCCAAGAAATTGTTGGCAAGCGATGCCTTTAAAGACCTTATTACGGCTAGTACGTAAGTTACGACAAACCTTCCAGCTTTTTGTTGAGTCAACGTACCTGTTTGTTTCCCTTTGCAGCAATTCAGCAGAATGACCAACGGGATGACCGCGTCTCGCATCCAGCTCAACAAAGCGATTGTAGCTGATAAGCTTCGGCAATCCCTCTCTGAGAGAGATTTGAAAACAGTTTAGGTAAAAAATCTTTGAATCCGGTAATGCCCTCAAATGAAACAAAACGAGGATCGTTATAACTTCGGAAAGCATCATCCCAGACTCTCGTTCCCTTTGTCTCTGCGAGTTTCTTAAGGATCTTTGGTACGTGAGTTGTCGCTTGCAAAAATCATCAATCAAACAAAATATTTCTACTAGGGGAACCACTTTCCTTATTTATCGTGAAATTGAGAGAAACTTAATGGTTACACAGCCTCTTTGAAGCCATATCAGATAATTTCTTTAAAACTTACCTCAAACTGGGGTTAACAAAAACACTGAGCAATCAAGGTATTGAGCTCGTCACCCACGGCTTAAGAAAAACATGAAAAACAAAACCCGCTTGCGGCTTTTAAACAACTGCTTCTTGCAGGGCGTGGATTGATTGAAACAGCCATCGGAGAATTGAAAGAGATTTGCCAAATCCAGCACACCACGGCATCGCTCGCCAAACAATTTCTTGGCAGACCTCTTTCTCAGGGCTCTTGGCTTATGTCTTCAAACCCAATATATCTAATGGAAAAATAGGCTCACGGGCCCTACTCCTTACGTCAAACTGAGGTTATATAAGGCTTATTAAACCATACACCAACACTACTATATTCGAGCCCTAAACTTAATCTTTCGCAAGCTGTAACCTTTTAGAAGCCATATAAGACTAGGAAGTTAAAACAAGCTCACAGCGCTGGCACACACCTTGGTAACTTAGCTAAGGTATAAAAAGACTCGCTATACTGTGCTTTTATGTTCAAATTAAAATGCTTTATTCAGCTATATTACTTTGAACTTGATTAGGAATAACTCTACCTTTTTTTGCCGTTATATCTCTATCAACAAATTCTATAACAGCAATAGGAGCGCAATCGCCTTTTCTAAAACCAGCTTTGATTATCCTTAAATATCCACCATTACGTTGGCTGTATCTTGATGCTATTTTATCGAATAACTTAGAAACTATAATTTCATCGTTATAAAAGAAAGATAATGCTCTTCTTCTTGAATGCAAGTCACCTTTTTTAGCTAAGGTAACTAATTTCTCAACAACAGGTCTAACATCCTTCGCTTTATAAACTGTTGTTATAATTTGTTCGTGCTCTATAAGTTCTTTGGCAAGATTAACTAATAAAGACTTTCTATGGCCACTATATCTACCAAATTTTCTACCGCTAATACCGTGATTCATAGCCTTATATCCTCAATTTACAATTTATTCTCATATTTTTGAATTAGTTCCTGCAGATTTCTTGGCGGCCAACCACCAGGAACTTCCATACCAAATTTTAAGTTCATTACAGCAAGAACTTCTTTCAGCTCGTTCAGAGATTTCTTACCAAAATTTGGAGTCTGTAACATTTTTGACTCGGTCTTAGTAACCAAATCCCCAATATATACTATATTTTCGTTTTTCAAACAATTTTGTGAACGGACAGACAACTCGAGATCATCAATTTTACGCAGTAAATTAACATCGAAAGGTAATTTCTCTTCTTCCGGTTCTTTGATATTGTCAATATCCTGAAAATTAATAAAAACTTGAAGTTGATCCTGCATAATTTTAGCAGCTAACCCGAGCGCCATATCAGCAGGAGTTGCCCCGTTTGTCTCGATTGTCAAAAATAAACGATCAAACTCTGTTTCTGCTCCAACCCGGCTGTTCTCTACCTTGTAGGTTACTCTTCTCACGGGAGAAAATATCGAATCCACAGGAATAGTTCCTATAGGCAACTCTTCAAATATATGAGCGTTAGCAGGAATATACCCCTTACCAGTTGCAACCGTGAATTCCATACTAAGATCAGAATTTTTATCAAGAGTGCAGATCACCAAATCTTTGTTTACAACCTGTAAATCAGCCGTTTCCTCTATCATTCCAGCTGTCACCACGCAAGGCCCTTGAGCGACTAACCTAAGATTTCTCCTGTCGCAAGTTGCATTGTTGAAAACAATATTTTTAATATTCAATATAATATCTGTTACATCTTCCTTTACCCCAGGAATGCTGGTGAATTCATGGCTAACCCCCTGAATTTTCACGGCTATAATTGCTGCTCCTTGTAATGAGGATAACATAATTCTGCGTAGTGCATTACCAAGAGTAACTCCAAACCCTCTTTCTAATGGCTCAATCCTAAATACACTCTCATTCCCAGTCATACTTGACAAAAAATACTCTGCAGGCTTTAACAAAGAAGCCCAATTCGCAGCAACAGCTTTACTTGTTTTTTCTATCACGGTCAAAACCTTCAATATTTACATTCATAGTTCTCTACATACGCCTTTGTTTACGAGGCCTACAACCATTATGTGGTACAGGCGTAATATCTTTTATAGCAGTTACAATTACTAAATTAGCAATTGCTCTAATAGCCGCATCCCGTCCAACTCCAGGCCCACGAATTTTAATAAAAACAGTCTTTAAACCCCATTCCATAGCTTTCTTTATAGCTTTCTCCGCAGTTACTTGTGCAGCATGAGGGGTAGCTTTCTTTGATCCTTTGAAGGAATTACTGCCCGAAGATGACCAAGCAATTACATCTCCTTGCGCATCGCTAATACTAACTATTGTATTGTTAAAACTGGCATTAATATGAGCAACCCCAGCTATTATTTGTTTTTTCTTCTTTGCCGCTAAAGTATTTTTTTACTAATAATCTTATTCATGCTCTCTCCTAATTACTATTTAGCTACTTTCTTCTTGCCGGCAATAGCAATAGCTTTGCCCTTCCTAGTCCGAGCGTTAGTATGCGTACGCTGACCCCTTACAGGCAATCTTCTAATGTGCCTTGTTCCACGATAACATTTAATATCAATTAAATTCTTTATATTTGTAGAGATTTCCCTACGCAGATCACCTTCTACTTTATAATTAGAATCAATAACTTCTCTTAACTTGATTATTTCACCATCAGTTAGTTCATGTACTCTCTTATTGCCATCAATAGATGCCTGCCGGCAAATTTTAGAAGAACTTAAGTCACCTATACCATATATATATGTAAGAGCAACACCAACTTTTTTATTCGTAGGAATATTAACGCCAGCTATACGGGCCACCGAAACCTCTATCTTAAAAATTTAACATACAAAACTTGACAAAGCGGAGTAAGATTCTAACTAAAATCCTCAATAAGTCAATAAACATTAGCCGTTTTCTGTACTCAAGATTAGTCAGAAACGCCTTACTTTATTAAAAAAATAAATTTTGAATATGGGACATACTACCTCCATATTCGTATCTACACAACAATTTTCTGCTTAATAGAAGCAATTATACTATTAAACACGAAATCAATCGTGTTATCTCCATCAACTTCAATCCAACACCTTTGATTACGGTAATAATCAATCATTGGTTTTGTTAATTCATCATATACGGCTAAGCGCTTGATTATTGATTCTTTTTTGTCGTCATCGCGCTGATAACAATTTTTGCTACCACACTTAGGGCAAGTCATCAACTTTACATCAGTAATATCGCCGTTGAAAGTATACACGCAATCTGCACAGGTCACTCTATTTGAAAGTCTCGGGATTAGTTTCTCAAAATTCATTTCTATATTAATGACAAATGTGCCATCTACTGGCAATTCTTGAAGAATTTCTGACAAGTAAACTGCCTGATGTAACGTTCTTGGAAAGCCGTCAAGTATAAAACCATTTCCATAGCTATTCGAAAGTTTTTCAGCTACTATTTTTTCTACAATACCATCCGAAACTAGCATACCCTTTTTAAGTATTTCAGCGATATGCAGGCCTAACTCGGTCTTCGAATTAACCTCATTCCTAAGTATTTCGCCTGTCGATAATTTTGGTATGCTATAAAACTCTGCAAGCTTCATCCCTTGAGTCCCTTTACCAACACCAGGCGCTCCCAATAAAATCAACCGCATTAATGTATCCCAATCTTATTCTTTTTTAGTAAATAATGATACTGAGAAGTGAGGAAATAGGTTTGGATTCTAGTAAATAGATCCATAACAACATTTACTACTATTAAGAGGCTAGTGCCGCCAAGATAAAAAGGAACTGCGTAGCTTGTCATGAGTATTTCAGGAATAATACAAACAATAGATAAATATATACCACCAATAACCGTTAACCTGGTCAAAACATAATCAAGATATTCCGCAGTATGCTTACCTGGTCTTCTGCCAAGCACGATTGCACCATTTTTGCATAAATTTTCCGCAGTTTCATCAGGATTAAATACAACTGAAGTATAGAAAAAACCAAAGAAAAATATCATTACAACATATAGCACTATATAAAGTGGTTTACCATGAGCTAAGTTCATAGCTATAAATTGCTTCCACGCCCCAGGCTCACTGGTACTCATGAAATTTACTATTGTCATCGGAAAAAGCAAAATTGAGCTAGCAAAAATGGGAGGTATAACTCCGGAAGTATTCAGCTTCAAGGGTAAATGGGTTGAATCTCCTGCATAAACTTTGTTGCCTACTTGGCGTTTTGGATATTGCACAGTAATTTTTCTTTGCGCTCTTTCAATAAAAATGATGCCAAATATTAAACCTGAGGCCATCACAATTACTGCTAAAATGAAAAATGTTGAAATGGCTCCAGTCCGTCCCATTTCAAATAGTGACGCTAAAGCAGAAGGGAGACCAGCAACAATTCCGGTAAAAATAATTAAAGAGCTACCGTTACCTAAATTTCTTGATGTGATCTGATCCCCTAGCCAAACAACAAACATTGTGCCTCCTAGCAAGCTAAGTGAGGCAATAATTCTAAAATTCAAACCTGGATTTAAAACAACTTCTAGGGTTGCGGAGTTCATAGATTCTATGCCAACTGCTATACCGTATCCTTGTGATAAAGCTAATACAACAGTTAAATACTTAGTGTACTGATTGATTTTTTTGCGTCCAGCTTCTCCGTCTTTCTTTAAAGCGCTTATATCGCCAGATATAACTGCCATAAGTTGCATGATAATTGAAGCAGTAATATATGGCATAATATTTAAGGCAAAAATCGACATCCTGCCTAGTGCGCCACCTGTAAACATATTAAACATGCCAAGTATACCACCTGATTGCCGGCTAGCTATTTGACTCACGGCGAGCGTGTTCACTCCTGGGAGCGGAATATATGTTCCTAACCTATAGAGAAAAAGAGCAAATATTATAAAAAATATTTTAGCCGTTAACTCACCAGAAGAAGGCTTTTTAGCAAACACTTCAAGAGAACGTTTAGTCATAACTAAAGACATCTGGCAATAACCTAAATTAAAAAATACTTTGCAAAGCTTGCTCGTACTGTAATACGAATTAATAAATTATATAATTTCCACTTCTCCACCTAAGGACTCGATAGCAGTTCTAGCAGCAGTAGAAACAGCATGAACCCTTATAGAAATTTTAGAATTTAAAGTTCCCTTCCCCAACAGTTTAACTCTTTTATTATGACCGCTTAAAAATCCTAAATCCTTTAATATTTCCTCATTAATCTCATTAGAGGTAATTTTTTTATCTGCAACAATATTTTCTATATCTTGTAGATTAATTACTTCAAATATAGCCTTATTAATGCTTTTGAAACCACGTTTTGGCAATCTTCTGTGTAAAGGCGTTTGTCCGCCTTCAAACCCATTAAGAGCAACACCGGTTCTTGCGGTCTGCCCTTTTCCTCCTCTCGCAGAAGTTTTACCTTTTCCAGACCCAATTCCTCTACCTAAAGCTTTGCTCTTTTTTCTAGCTCCAGGATTGTCTCTCAATAAATTTAACATACCTTCTTCTCTATCAAGTTATTTAAAGCGCAATAAATGCTTCACCTTCTCTATCATCCCTCTGACCGCAGAAGTATCTTCAAGTTCGGCAACTTTGCCAGTTTTGTTAAGATTTAAGCCCTTTAAGGTTGCTATTTGAGACTTATCACGCCCCGCGCTACCTGCAATTTGCTGAATCTTAACCTTACCCTCTGATTTACTTGGTGCCTTTTTCTCTACAACTCTTTCAGCCTTAGGAGCCACTTTCTTTTTTACTTCCGTTTTAAGCTCAGCCACCTTGGGCGCTGCTCCTTCAGGCACAGTCATCTTCCCAGGACTAGTTTTAGTAGGAGCTTTTTCAGTAGGCTTATCTACCTTTTTTTCTACAGTCTTCGCACCTTCCGCTTTTATAACCTTTTTCTCAGCCATAATATCAAACCAATGAATTAATATAATCGAGACCTAGTAGCTTGTGCTTCACGTGCACCAACTATATCCCCTACTTTTTTGCCACGTTTTTCAGCAATATACCTAAGAGATTTTATATTTTTCAACCCATGGACAGCTGCCTTAACCATATTATGCGGGTTTGTTGAAGCAACTGACTTAACTACAATATCTTTAATGCCAAGAACTTCACATAAAACACGAATAGCGCCTCCGGCGATTATTCCGGTACCCGCAGGAGCAGCTCTCATTTTAACTTTTCCTGAACAAAATTTCATTTCTATATCATGATGCAACGTTCTACTATCGCGCAACGGAACTCTGATCATATTTTTCTTGGCATTCTGCTCGGCTTTATCTCTTGCATCAGCAACTTCACCAGCTTTTCCTAAGCCTATGCCAACTTTACCTTTACCATCTCCAGCAATTGACAGTACAGAAAAGGTAAATTTTCTACCCCCCTTGACCGCTTTAGCACACCTACCAACCTTAGCAACCATTACTTTAACATCAGAATTTTCTATTTTACTTTTTTGTTGCATGAAAATACCATTTCAAATTAAAATTTTAAACCACCCTCACGAGCAGCATCAGCAAGAGCCTTGATTCTACCATGATATAGATACGGGCCTCTATCAAAAACTACTTCTTGAATATTTTTTGCTAATAACCTCTCAGCAATCAATGTACCAACTTTTCTCGCTGTTTCAATATTGCGTCTGCATTTTTTATCACTAGCAAAATCTTTTTCAAGAGTAGAAGCAGCCACTACTGTTACTCCTTTTTTGTCATCAATAACTTGTGCATATATATTGTGTGAAGACCTAAAAACACTTAGACGCATTTTACCAGCAGCTTTAAGCTTCAATTGATACCGTACTCTTTTTGCTCTAGTTAAAGCTAACTCTCTGTTATTCTTAGACATTTTTATAACCTACTACTTCTTCTTGTTTTCTTTTCTTCTTATAGTTTCAGTTGCATATCTTATACCTTTACCTTTATAAGGCTCCGGTTTTCTTAATTGACGAATTTCCGCAGCAACCTGCCCTACCAATTGCTTATCCGCTCCAAATATAGATATAGATGTTGGTTTTTCACATTTAATTTCTATCCCTTTTGGGAAAGCATACATGATATCATGACTATAACCTAATGACAAAACAAGTATACCATCGGATACAGTAGCTTTATAACCAACCCCTGTCATCTCTAATCGCTCAGTCCAACCTTCGTGCACACCTTTTACCATATTGGAAATCAACGTACGCGACAGACCCCACATAGCTCTTGCGCGCACATTGTTTTTGTCGATTGGCTGCACAGTAACTTTACCATCCGCAAACGACAAATTAACCTCTTTAGCAAAAACCTTTTCTAATGCGCCATTTTTGCCTTGTACTTTAAGGTGATTATCTTTTAACATCACCTGTACCGACGAATCGACCATGATTGGAAGCTTACCTATTCTAGACATAATTTACCATAAATTAAAAGACCTTACAAAGAACTTCACCGCCTATACCCATTCTTCTGGCTGCAGCGTCGGATATAACTCCTTTAGAAGTTGAAACTATAACTACCCCTAAGCCTCCGTACATTTTTTCTAAATCACTAATCGCTGAGTAAACCTTACGCCCAGGTTTAGATACTTTCTGGAGTTCTTCTATAACTGGCTTGCCCCTATAATACTTCAAATCGATCTTTAACATATTAATCCCGGCACGCTCAGTAAATTCTTCAAAACCTTCAATATAGCCTTCTTCCAGCATTACTGATAAAACATTTCTTACAAGCTTGGAAGAATGAGCAATAACAAAAGCATGATTAGCCTTTTGCCCATTTCTGATTCTTGTTAATACATCAGCTAATAAATCTGACCTAGACATCTAATACCCCTTAATTACCAACTAGCCTTTTTAACACCAGGCAACAAGCCCTCGGATGCCAACTCTCTTAAACAAATCCGCGAAACTTTGAAATCTCTATAGAACCCTTTAGCACGTCCTGTGATTTCACACATATTGCGGATTCTAGTTTTCGAACTATTCCTTGGTATCTTAGCCAATTTAAGCTGTGCCTGAAATCTTTCTTCTAATGAAAGATTTTTGTTATATATCACATCTTTTAATTCTTGTCTCTTGGCTCGATTGTCATCTGCCATTCTTATTCTTTTTTTGTTTCTTTGTACTATACTAGTTTTTGCCATCTTGTCTCGTTAAAATGAATTAAGATATAAAAGGAACATTAAAGCCTTCTAGTAAAGCTTTTGATTCTTCGTTGTTTTTAGCATTGGTGACTACAACAATACCCATACCTCTAATGGTAGTAATTTTATCATAATCAATTTCAGGGAACACAGTATGCTCTTTCAAACCAAAAGCAAAGTTACCGTCGCCATCAAATTGCTTTGAACTCAAACCCCTAAAATCTTTACCACGAGGAAGAGCTATATTGATTAGCCTATCTAAAAATTCATACATCATTTTCTTTCTCAAGGTAACTTTACAACCAATCGGCATACCTTTGCGAAGTTTAAAAGCCGCAATAGATTTAGCGGCTTTAGTTACTATAGGCTTCTGTCCAGTAATTAGCATCAATTCAGCCACTATTTGATCCATAACTTTACTATCACTAACAGCATCCTTAATGCCCATGTTAATCACAACTTTCTCAATACGAGGTGCTTGCATTATGTTTTTATAGCCAAATTTTTTCTGCAAGAACGGCAATACAACTGATAAATAATGCTTTTCTAAACGAGCTTTAGACATATTAATCACTTCTTTCCTCTATATTTTATCTATTAATTCACCAGATTTTTTTGCATAACGAACTTTTCTTCCATCTTCCAAAAATTTAAAACCCACTCTGGTTGGTATGCCAGATTTTGGGTCGATATGAGATAAATTCGAAATATCCATCGGCATTTCCTTTGGAATAACACCGCCACTTGGCACCTTCTTACTAGGCTTCACATGCCTTTTAGCAATATTAATACCAGAAACGATCACTCTACCCTTATCAGGTATGACTTTAGTTATCTTTCCTTTCTTACCCTTATCTTTGCCTGCGATGACAAACACCTCATCATCACGCCTAAACTTCTTTGATGTCATATATTTATAGTACCTCTGGCGCTAATGATATTATTTTCATAAAATTTTTTGCTCTTAGTTCTCTAGGGATCGGCCCAAATACCCTTGTACCAACTGGCTCACCTTGTTTATTTAACAACACAACCGCATTCTTATCGAACTTTACTACGCTACTATCATTGCGTTTAGCTTCTTTAGCAGTTCTTACAACAACAGCTTTGTAAACTTCTCCCTTCTTAACCCTAGCTTTAGGAATCGCATCCCCTATAGAAACAACTACAACGTCCCCTATGCCACCTATCATCTTACCAGCACCGCCCAATATCTTTATGCACTTAGCGACTTGGGCCCCACTGTTATCGGCGACCTCACATCTTGTTCCCATTTGTATCATACAATCACCTTACTATGTTTTTTATGCAGCAACAATCCATTTTTTGGTTTTTGATATAGGCGCAGACTCAATTATCTCCACTATATCCCCTACCTTATATTTATTATGCTCATCATGAGCCGCGTACTTTTTACTACAACGCACTGGTTTACGATAAATTGGGTGCATTACATCACGCTCAACTAATACTGAAATAGTTTTATTAGCTGACGCTCCCACAACAACACCTTTTAAAATTCGCTTTGGCATAATACTTCTACTTCTCTTTTAATTATGAAGAGTGCTTTGCAGCACTTCTCTTCTCAACAATAACAGTGTTAATTCTCGCTATATTTCTTCTTGCTGCTCTAATTTTTGAATTATCAGTTAGCTCCGCAGAAGTTTTTCTAAAACGCAAATTCATGCTTTCCTTTTTAAAAGAAATTAATTGATCAATCAATTCCTTTTCTGACATACCTCTTAAATCTTTAGCCTTCATGACTATTCTTCCCCTAATCTTTTTACAAATTTAGTTTTTATTCCAAGCTTTGCACCAGCACGTTCAAATGCACCACGCGCCTGATCCTCGGTCACCCCATCTAATTCAAAAAGAACTCTGCCCGGCTTCACGCGAGAAACCCAAAATTCTGGTGAGCCTTTACCGCTACCCATCCTTACCTCTGCGGGCTTTCTACTCACTGGCACATCGGGAAAAATTCTAATCCATAATTTTCCAACACGCCTTAAATGCCTATTTATAGCCTTTCTTGCCGCCTCTATTTGCCTTGCAGTAATCCTCTCAGGCTCTAAAGCCTTCAAGCCAAAAACCCCAAAGTTAAGTTCAAAACCGCCTTTTGCATTACCATGTATTCTACCTTTAAAGGCTTTACGAAATTTTGTTTTTTTAGGACTCAACATCTCTTATACTCAAAGCAATTATTCTATATTAATAGAGCTTTTCTGCCCTTTACATACCCAAACTTTAACACCAATACGGCCATAAGTGGTATGAGCTTCAGCAGTGCCGTAATCTATCATCATTCTCAAAGTATGTAAAGGAACTCTTCCTTCATTATACTGTTGGTCACGAGCAATTTCTGCACCACCAATCCTACCACTAATCTTAATCTTGATGCCTTCTGCTCCCATCCGCATCGCATTTTGTATTAAACGCTTCGCTGCTTTTCTGAAAGATATTCTTTTCTCCAGCTGCTGTGCCAAATTTTGAGCTACGATAGTTGCATCCAGATCAGGCTTCTTAACTTCTACTACATTGATAATTACTTCGCTTTCTGTGATGCCACCTTTGGTATTACGTGTAATTGCTTCAATAGCTTGTTTAACTTTATTGATATCTTTACCTTTGCTACCAATAATGATGCCAGGTCTTGCTGCATTAATTGTAACTTTAACTTTTTTTGCTAAGCGTTCTATTTTTATTTTGCTAATCCCGGCACCTGACAAGGAAGCCTGCACACACTTTCTAATTCTAAGATCTTGGTGCAGTTTATCAGCATAATCTTTACTGGCATACCAGATAGAACTCCAATTGTTCAACCCATCTATACCTAACCGTAAGCTTATCGGATTTACCTTCTGACCCATAATTTGCTTTTATCCTCTCTCACTAACACAAATGGTAATATTACTAAATGGCTTTTTAATAGAGGCAGCGCGTCCTCTACCTCTTGGATGAAATCTTTTTAAGACAAAAGATTTACCAAGATGGATAGTAGAAACATAAAGTTTATCAATATCCATACCGTCATTATTTTCTGCATTTGCTATTGCAGAATGTAGCACAGCTTTAATATCCTGAGCTACTTTTCTTTTACAAAATTGTAACTGTAACAATGCTTCAGCTACAGTCATTCCGCGAATGATATCAGCAACCAGTTTAAGCTTTTGTACGCTAGCTTTTACTGCAGTAGCTTTGGCAATCGCCTCTTTTTTAAGCTCAATTATACCTTTCTTCATAATCCTTTATGCCCTAGTTGCTTTTCTATTAGCCCCGTGCCCAGTGAAAGTCCTTGTTGGCGAAAACTCCCCAAATTTTTTTCCAATCATTCTTTCAGTAACCGGAACAGGGATAAATTTTTTTCCGTTATATACGGCAAAATTCAAACCAACAAAAATAGGCAATATGGTAGATCTTCTAGACCATGTCTTTATTACTGTATGTTTCCCCTGTTGCATAACTTCTGTTGCCTTTTTTAACAAATGAGAATCTACAAAAGGCCCTTTCCAAACAGATCTCTTACCCATATTAATTACCTTTTATGCCTTGAATTAATTATATATCTATTAGTACGCTTATTGTTTCTTGTTTTCTTACCTTTGGTTGGCTTGCCCCACGGCGTTACAGGATGCCTACCACCTGAAGTTTTACCTCCACCGCCACCATGTGGGTGGTCAACAGGGTTCATTGCAACACCTCGAACTGTAGGTCTAATTCCTAGCCAACGTTTTCTTCCAGCTTTCCCAAATTTTATATTTTGATTATCCGGATTAGAAACAGTACCAATAGTTGCTCTACAATTAGCTAAAACTTTTCTGGTTTCCCCTGAACGCAATCTGATTAATGCATAATCAGCGTCTTTACCAACCAACTGCACAAATGCTCCAGCTGATCTGGCTATCTGACCGCCTTTGCCAGGTTTCATCTCTACGTTATGAACAACTGTACCAATTGGAATATTTTTAAGAGGAATAGTATTTCCCACTTTAATATCAGCGCTTTCTGCGGATATTATCTTATCCCTAACTTTTAAATCCTGTGGAGCAATAATATAGGATAAAGTGCCGTCGGTATACTTAATTAAAGCTATAAAAGCTGTTCTATTAGGATCGTATTCTAAGCGTTCAACAGTCGCTTCCATGTCGATTTTCTTTCTTAAAAAATCAATTACGCGATATCTTACCTTAACCCCACCACCTTTTTTCCAAGCAGTTATCCTACCCAAATTATTACGTCCTCCGCTAGAGGACATACCCTTAACTAACGACCTTTCGGGCTTACCCCTCCATAGGCAAGACTTATCTACCAATACCAGCTGACGGGTAGCTGCTGTTACAGGATTGTAATTTTTTAATGCCATAATTCTTACCTTGGTTATGAAGCCATCAAATCTAAACTATATCCAGTTTGTAAAGTAACTACTGCCTTTTTAAATCCAGACTTCACGCCCTTAATCTGCTTAAATACTCTTTTTTTAGCAGGGACTTTTATGATATTTACTTTTTCCACTTTTACGTTAAATATTTTTTCAATTGCCATAGAAATTTTAGCTTTATTAGCTTGTTCCAAAACTTTAAAAATATATTTTCTAGATTCAGCACCAAGAGTGGCCTTTTCTGAAAAAATTGGACTTATTAAAACATCATATAACTGATCAACTCTCATAACAGCCTCTCTTCTATTTTCTTCAAAGCATCGACAGTTAAAATAAGCTTATCATGCTTTAAAATATCTAACACATTCAAACCGGCCACAGGAAGAGCATCAACATATGGAAGATTAGAAATCGAACCTAAAACCGCGCTATCAACACTGCCATCTACTAATAAAGAGGCAGTTGCGTTTAGCCCTTTAAGTTTTTTAAGCATTAAAACAGCTTTATAGCCTTGCGCTTTCAACTCATCGAGCACTATAATCAAATTTTCTCGCTTTTTCAATGATAAAGCCGATATCAACCCTAGCTTTCTTATTTTTTTATTGAGAGAAAATTCATAAGACCTAGGGTGCGGACCAAATATAACAGCCCCTCCTCTAAATTGTGGCGCTCTTATGCTGCCGTGCCTAGCTCCACCTGTACCTTTTTGTTTATATATCTTCCGCGTAGAACCTTCTACCGCCGCCACCTCTTTAGAGCTATGGTTACCTGCACGTCTTTTTGCCATTTGCCAAACTACCACCCTATGCATAATATCAGCTCGAACAATTTGGCCAAATACCAACGAATTGAGTTCAATTTTACCTTTTTTTGGTTTTCCAAATTTAATAAATCTACCCTCATATCAACCTATTCTAATCAATTAAGCAGCATAAACGGCAGGCAGCTGAACTGCAGGTGATAAGCCCTTTTTCACGGCATCACGCACAATAACTTCAGATCCAACTGCGCCAGGCACAGCACCAAGAACAGCCATTACGCCTAAATTTTCATCTATATCTACTATCTTTAAATTTTGCACAGTCACTCGTTCATCACCCAAATGACCAGCCATTTTTTTTCCTTTAAACACTTTGCCAGGATCAGTTCTATTCCCCGTTGAACCGTGGGACCTATGGCTTACTGACACACCGTGAGAAGCTTCTAAACCGGCAAAATTATGCCTTTTCATAGCACCAGCAAAGCCTTTTCCTATACTGTCGGCAGTTACATCAATATATTGCCCCTTGACAAAATGGTTTATAGATAAAACTTTACCTAGCTCAATCAAGCAATCGCTAGATACTCTAAATTCTTTTACCCCTCTAACGCTTTCAACACCAGCTTTTGCTAGTATGCCCTTCATAGGCTTGGTAATTTTATTTAATTTAGCTTTACCATAACCCATAATAACAGCATCGTAGCCGTGCCTATCTTTATTTTTAGAACCTAAAACAACGTTATTTTGAAATTCTAGTATAGTAACAGGCAAAGACCTACCATCTTCGATGAACAACTGGCTCATGCCAAGTTTTTTTACAATAGCACCACAACGCTTTATCATTCTGTACCGCCCACTAATTTGATTTCAACATCTACCCCAGAAGCTAGATCCAATTTCATTAAAGCATCAATGGTTTGCGGTGAGGCTTCAAAAATTAATAATCTGGAATGCTTCCTGATTTCAAACTGCTCCCTAGACTCTTTATCAATGTGAGGAGACCTATTAACAGTGTATCGACTAATTTTCCTTGGCAAAGGAATAGCTCCTCTTACTTTAGCACCGATTCTTTTTACTGTTTGGATTATATTAATAACAGCTTGATCGAGTACTCTATGATCAAACGCTCTTAATTTTAGTTTTATTTCTTGCTGCATCGCTTTAACCTATTCAATAATTTCTGCAACAACGCCTGCTCCAATTGCTTCTTCCTGCCTTTCATCTCTCTATATACATAAGCCATATTACCATACAGATCCACTATCACCTCATTATCCCCTCCGAATTCCTCGATCCTAATCCTTAAAGCTTTTTTATACAGCTATAACGCATTATTATACTGCTTCGTAGCTTTATATGAATTCCCCATACTATTATATACTGAGGTTACTTCCTAAATACCTCTCTTTTTTGTACTCAAAGCTTTTTCATATAGGGTTAACGCTTCAACATGCTTACCTTTTCCGCAGAGAGCAATTGAGCTTCCTCCATATAACATCTGTACCATTTTTTTCGCACTCATTGCCTATGCTTCATTTCTATCATCTGGGGCTGCTTGCAATCGATCAGTATCCACATCATTCAAAATACGTACATACTTGCCGATCATCGTACTACTCTTCATGTTTATTCTTCAAAAACTATATATTTCTGTCTTACACAATTAACTTAAGGTAACAACTCCCCTTAGCTAAGTTTAGTCTCGTCTTTAAAAATCTTGGGCTATTTCTGATAAGAAATCATAGATAGCGCCCCATTTAAGCGCACCCAATGATGAACACAGCTACTATTAGTTTATGTCAATATTTGTTAATAATATTTTTACATTATTTTACAATCTCAGTAATTAAGCATTGATATATAAATAATCATGGTCAAAGCATTATAAAGAAGAGCGTACCCCATAGGAGTTTAGACGCCAAAGCATACATAAAGACCGGCAATTATCCGCTAAGAAGCAGTTCCCTAAAATTTAAGAGTTATATTAGATATACTGTTGCAAGGCTCATTTGCTTTTTTAACATGGCCCGTCTTGCAAGCTTCGCCTGCTAAAGGGCGGTTCATACTTTTCCATTGCAAACTCGCTTTATGCATTAGCAGTTAAAGAAGTATACCGCGACTTCGAACTAGTGAAAGTGTGAGATAAATTAATATTGATATACGTGGGATATTAATATATCTTACTTGTTGAGTTCTTCTTTTAGCTTCCTAAGTAACCCCAGTTTGAGGTAGGTTTAAAGAAATTATCTGATATGGCTTCAAAGAGGCTGTGTAACCATTAAGTTCTTCTCAATTTCACGATAAATAAGGAAAGTGGTTCCCCTAGTAGAAATATTTTGTTTGATTGATGATTTTTGCAAGCAACAACTCATGTACCAAAGATCCTTAAGAAACTCGCAGAGACAAAGGGAACGAGAGTCTGGGATGATGCTTTCCGAAGTTATAACGATCCTCGTTTTGTTTCATTTGAGGGCATTACCGGATTCAAAGATTTTTACCTAAACTGTTTTCAAATCTCTCTCAGAGAGGAATTGCCGAAGCTTATCAGCTACAATCGCTTTGTTGAGCTGGATGCGAGACGCGGTCATCCCGTTGGTCATTCTGCTGAATTGCTGCAAAGGGAAACAAACAGGTACGTTGACTCAACAAAAAGCTGGAAGGTTTGTCATAACTCACGTACTAGCCGTAATAAGGTCCTTAAAGGCATCGCTCAGCGTGGGAAAACGTCAACCCGGATGGTTCTTTGGCCTCAATGATCAAGGAGAGATTATGTCATTCACACTGACTTCGGGTAATACAGATGATCGAGCCGTTGTCGAAAAACTGACTCAATATTTGACAGGCCTTCTATTCGGAGATCGGTGGTATATGAGCAAAAACACTGAGCAATCAAGGTATTGAGCTCATCACACGGCTTAAGAAAAACAAAACCCGCTTGCGGCTTTTAAACAACTGCTTCTTGCAGGGCGTGGATTGATTGAAACAGCCATCGGAGAATTGAAAGAGATTTGCCAAATCCAGCACAACACGGCATCGCTTGCCAAACAATTTCTTGGCAGACCTCTTTCTCAGGGCTCTTGGCTTATGTCTTCAAACCCAATATATCTCATGGAAAAATAGACTCGCAGGGCTTCCTCATTACGTCGAACTGAGGTTATTTATTTGCAAGGCGGTCCATGGTACAAATGAACGTCGCACCAGAAACCTTTTTATTCTTCTTTAAATAAATTTTTTCATTCATTCTTCATTTATACGCAGTATATCTAAAAGCCATAAAAACTCAGCAGTTTTTGAGAATGCAAAGCCCTAAATGCCAATCCCTTCTACTTAAAGAAGTGGACAGCTGTAGTTATTTTGCGGTTCTAGATCAAATACTGTCGTATTGCCCGCACCAATTCCTTCAGGTCCGATAATCCATATCATTCCCTACCATAACACCACCACTACCCACCGGCCCCCCCCTGGCTCTGGCATTTTAGGTCTACCAAAGCCAAATTGAGTTAGCCCATCTGCTTGCTCAGCTAAAATTGCTAATATTATACTAATAGCTCCATAGCTTTGGTACTATTAATATCTTTTCGCCTAAATTTACTACCAACCTACTTACAACGCTTGCAACTTTATTAAACACAGATTCCGTATAATCAACTGTTGCAATAAATGCACTTCCTGCTTCTTTCGCTATATCAGACAAATATGCAACCAATATAAGGAAAGCTAGTCTGTACTAAGTAATGTGGTATTAGAAGAAACCTTAATATTATCAGGATTTGCTCCATGATAAAACAAGACTTTCATAACCTTTATAAGATTCTGAAAATTCTTTTCTTTATTTCACAATAGGTATATTTCCTTAATAAGTAATAATCGTTTTTAGAACCGTAAGAGTTATAGGAGTCTCTCCTCTCATCTCTCCAATATGCAGATCTGCACCATTTTTTAATAAGCCATTTAACAACTCTATCATGACCGTTGTGAACAGCAAGATACAAGGCGGTCTTACCAAAATTATTTTGATAATTAATTACAGCACCATTACTTAAAGCCTTACTTAAGCTGTTAATTATTTTTTCTTGGTTACCTGCTGGTTCTTCATCAATTAAAGAATTGAGTAACTTCATATTTTCATCAAGAACTCCCCCTCGATTCTTTATCAATATACCAACAGGTGCATTAGAAGTCCTGAAATCCTTATAATCATAACTTCGAGAAACTTTACTACTTCCCAGCAGCCGCTGCGCCTTGAGGTATGCCACCCCTTGCATCAGCCACTCTCACGCCTTGATAAGGATTATTTACCCTAACCTCACTTGTACCTTTAGCGGATTCTCCACATCCAAAGAAGTTTTTAGACATAACAATGCCAATAAACTTAAATCGTTTATCGACATAATACAGTACTTCAACATGGAGTAAAAAATCTTTAATTAATTATTAATAATTTGCTTTTGAATTTCAGGCAAGACGCAGCCAGCCCACATTATGACGTATCTATGCTCTGTATTATTTTAGAATCAGATGAGGAGTAAGTATTTACAATAAGAACTTCATTAAATCCTGCTTTTTCGTTAAGTCATTTAACTGCTGTTCAACAAATTGTTTATTTATCTCTATCTTATCTCCCTTTAAATCTGGCGCTTCAAAGCTGATTTCTTCTAGTAACTTCTCCATAATAGTATGAAGTCTTCTTGCTCCAATGTTTTCTATCTCATTATTAATTTCCGTGGCTATAGCTGCAATTTTTGCAATTCCATCGTCAGTGAAACTAATACTAACCTCTTCAACATTTAACATTGCTTGATACTGCTTTGCTATACTGTTTTCAGTCTCTTGTAGTATCCTAACTAGGTCTGCTTCGGAAAGCGAACTTAACTGCACTCTTATTGGAAATCTGCCCTGAAGTTCAGCTAATAAATCTGAAGGCTTGGAAAGATGAAAAGCTCCCGATGCAATAAACAATATATGATTAGTTTTAACCGCACCATATTTAGTACTCACAACTGTGCCTTCAACTAAAGGCAAGAGATCCCTTTGCACACCTTCTCTACTTACTTCACCTCTTGAGCCGCCTCCTTCGTTGTTTCTGCTGCTGGCTATCTTGTCGATTTCGTCAAGAAATACTATGCCATCTTCTTCTGTAAGCCTAATCGCTTCTGCAATCGCTTTTTCCTCATCAATCAATTTTTCACTTTCTTCTCGTAGCAAAATTTTATAAGCTTCAGCAACAGTTACTTTAACGTTTTTGGTTTTTTTGCCGCCCATTGCTTTATTTAGCATATCCCCAATATTAAATAATCCAATCTGCCCGCCTGGCATGTTTGGAATGTCAAAAACATTATTCAAGTTGGATTGAGGGTTATCAGCAACGGTTACCTCTATTTCAACCGTATCTAGTTCACCATTTTTCAGTTTTGCATGAAATTTATTTCTCGTCTCTTCACTTGCGTTCACTCCAACCAGGCTATCAATAATTTTCGCTTCGGTAACATTGGCTGCCTTAAGCGCAACCTCTTGTCTCATTGCATCCTTAACTAACTTAATTGCAACATCTAGTAAGTCTCGAATAATAGAATCAACATCACGCCCTACATATCCAACTTCAGTAAATTTAGTTGCTTCTATTTTTATAAAAGGGGCATTAACTAATTTAGCCAGCCTTCTTGCAATCTCAGTTTTCCCGACTCCAGTTGGCCCTACCATCAGAATATTATGAGGCATGATTTCTTCTTTCAACCTATCATCTAACTGCTTGCGCTTCCATCTATTTCGTAAAGCAATAGCAACAGATTTTTTTGCTTCATATTGCCCTACAACAAATCTGTCTAGCTCTTTTACAATTTCTCTTGGAGTTAATTTGAACATCATGAGTTAAACCTAATATTTATTTGTGCCGTTTTAATGCTTTGAGGTCATAAAGTCCAGCAAGAAAACTTACTGGGAAAAACTTTTTAGTATGGCATTTACAATTTTTGACATATTCATACCCAGCGAACCTTTAATAAGAATTATATCGTTCTCTTTAATTTGGCTTGGTATAAAATCTAACATTTCTTCTGCACTCTTAACGTGAACCCCTTGCCTCTCCTTTGATATATTCTTATGTAACGCGCCCATTAAACCGCCCACAGTATGGATTATATCTAATTTCATCGCTGCATCTGCCAAATCCTCGTGTAGCTGTTTCGCACCGTCACCAAGCTCTCTCATATCTCCTAAAATTGCTATTAACCTATTATCATTTGTTCTATATTGCAAAGCGGATTCAAGAGCCGCTCTAACAGAGGCTGGATTAGCATTATAAGTATCATCAATTAATATAACATTATTCTTTAGCATCTGTGCAGCTCCTCTACCACAAATTGGCTTGAAGGCTGCTAACCCGTTGGATGATTTTTCTAGATCATGATTAAGTGCCGCAGTGACTGCAAGGGCAGCTAAACTGTTTAAGGCTAAATGTTTTCCAGCAATAACCGGGAAAAAATAGTTTACGGCTTGATTTTGATTATAAGCTTTAATTTTAGTCTTGTTTTGTTCAATTTTATATTCACCTAGGCTTATATTAGCATTTTTACTTTCACCAAAAGTGATGATATTAAGATCATATTTTTGAGCTTCTTCAATCATAATCTTTTTATAAGGACTATCCTCGTTAATTACCGCCCAGCTCCCAGGCTTCATTCCTTGATAAATTTCAGATTTAGCCCGAACAATATCTTCAATGCTATTAAAAAACTCAAGATGGGCAGGAGCAATTGTCGTAATAATGCTAATATCAGGCCGCGCAATTTTTGATAAATAGCTAATTTCTCCAGCATGCTTCATGCCCATTTCTAGGATACAATAATCTACATCATCCGGAACATTAGCAATCGTGAGTGGTAATCCCAGATGATTGTTGAGATTGCCAACAGTTGCATAAGCGTTACCAAAATTCTGTAAGGCTAACTTTACCTGTTCCTTAGTTGAGGTTTTGCCCGCGCTGCCAGTTACACCTATTAACTTAGTTTTCTGCGGAAAATTAGCTCTTCTAAATAAAGCCAGATCCACTAGGGCCTCTTCCGTGTTATTAACCGCAATAACTCTACTATTTTCAGCACCCACTGAATGATTTACTATACAAAGCGAGGCTCCATTTTCCAAGGCCTTTTCTGCAAATATTCCCCCATCACGGCGTATACCTTTGAGACCTATAAATACATCACCCTCTTTAACTTTTCTTGAATCAATAGAAACATTGTTAGACCGAAATTCGGCACAATGCTTCAGGCGCAGAGCTGACTTAAGTTTATCTTGATCCCAGATAAAATTATTTGCCATATTAAATTAAATGAAAAAAATCGCGCATAATAGCCATCATAACTTCTATAAAAATCAAGTAAATGATTATCAGTTCCAATCTTGAAGAATGTATATGGTGAAGTTCCGTTGAAAGAATTTCATAAAGTTCGTGAATAATTTTCAACCTGGAATTCAATATGGTAAGCCTTTGTTTTATATCCATAAATTGGACAGCCATTTCATAATGTGGTTCATATTTAGGCCGGCGCCAGAAGAAATCTGGTGTATCTAAGATATCTGAGTTCAAATTTATAAAATTTCTTTCTGCAAAGAGAGTACCTATTTTTTTAGCCAATGCTTTCCTAGACATCGAAATTTTACCTGTCTGGATCAACTCATTAGGTATTTTCTTATTGTCATCAATAGTTTTCTCTACTGAAGCCTCAAATACGCTTAATTTCACTGACTGAGACAGTCCATATGAAAAAGAAAGCTTAATATGCGGATCATCGCTATCCAAAACTATCGTATCGCTCTCTTCATCAACATAACTACTTTCCTGCGGGGTAACCATATAATTACAACGATCCGTTATGGCTTCTGATATTTCGTCTTCTAAAAACTCAGAAAGTTTGTTTAAAACTTTTTCTTCATTAATCGGATCTAACCCCCAGAAAATAACGCATCCATAATTAAAAACAAAAACATCCGCGTTATGATTAATATCTAGATGTTCTGATTCTATATGTAATACATCTTTTCCATACACCTTATGAGCTATACCAAGTTTAGAAAAGTGTTCTGATATAGCAAAAAGGCCGTAGCACCGGCCTGTACAATATGAAGCGCATTGCATAAAATTATTCTATCTATTAATTCTTGTATTAAAGAAACTTCAATAATGTCCTAGGATTATAGCAGAACTAGTGAATCATAAGAAGCTTTTTTTCACATATTGCTAAAAAGGATACAAACGCAATGCCTAATATATAAAAGTAGCACTAATGATGCTGAAGTATGAGGGTTCTAATTAGAATCCTTTATCCTTGAGCTAAACAAAAATGCGAAAATCTAGCTTAGCCCCCACGTTCAGCAACTTCGATCAGGCTTTACCGCCCCCCCTACTGCCGCAGAGCAGCCCCTTCAATTACTGTCTCACCTAAGTTCAAACAGCGCCCCCCTTCGCTACTGGCATAACCCACTCCAGTAGCAGCTTCTGCCACCCCCGAAGCTTCAGTCTAACTCATTAACATGATTATGAAGCTGTACACTACTTGCTCCTACTACATTGGCATGCTCCAGCAGCCACTTGCCCATACTCAACAACCAGGTTACGCAAGTATGAAGCGATATGTGATGCTCTATCGAGGGGGGCCCTACCAACACAAAAATACCAAGGGCCGTCAACCCCTCTCCCCCTCCCCACATGCCCCAACAAATTTAAAGGTATAGTAAATGCCTTTGTAAGCGCACTAACCTCCGCTGCCGGAGAAGCTTGTGCGTTAGCTAGAGCGCTCCTTGGTCCTTCATCATTAAATTGTTCCCTGTTATATCCACTTGCTACCCATCTACTAGGTCATCTGGCTCAGCATTTTGTTCTGGATTATTATTACACTTACCGAAATCTTTGTCATCAACCACAGGCCTTTTTCTATTATATATCCCTCTTCTTCCATGTGGATACCCTATATCACCACTAACGCCTGAGCCAGCTGCAGCCGGAGTCATTGAGTGTAAATGACTTAACAAGGTTGCTTTTTTTGCAGCTTCAAGCCGCCTCGGGCTACCGCTGTAAACTCTTCTACTGTTCTATATACTGCTTCAATTGCCTGATCAAAATGTTCTACTGCCATACGAGTATTTTCATAGCCTATAGGATGATGACTAGCTCCAGAAACAGCAACTGGTTTACCCTTCCCTTCATTATTATCGTTGCCTACTTCCAAATTTTCTGCTTCTTCCCCTTCTAAAAATTGCTCATCATTGGAGGCTTCAGCGCCGCTTTCAAGCTCATGATCATCATGCTAGCCCTGTGGGTTATGTCCATACCTGCCATGAGCTGGTTTTTGGTGCCCATGCTTTGTCACAACAAACCATTATTTTGTTATTGTTACGCGGCGACACTGCGCCACCTCCGTTCTAATAGTCAACAACACAATCCAATTATTTGCGCTGATTTGCTATATAATTGATTAATCCAACCAATATCAATATGTTATGGTTATTCAAGTTTTTCAAACCTTGAATAGCAGCCCTCTTAAGCTCTTCTATTTCTTCTTTTATTTTAACAATGGGCATTAAATTCAAAAGATTAGCATTAGCATTTTCTCTATCATCTTCCTCGTCAATCAGATCGTCAACCATTTGAAAAATTAGACCCAATTTGCCTGCATACTCTCTAAAAACTAACATCTCATCTGAAGAGGCATGGCCCATAATCGCTCCAGCCACGCATGAAGCCTCTATTAAAGCCCCTGTCTTCAATTTGTGCACTTCCTTTAAATCATCGGAGCTCATATTTTGGCTTGTAATATCAATAACTTGACCGCCAATCATGCCTTTTATACCTATGGCTCTCGTGATTTCTTGTATGATCTTTATACGTAAAATTGGATCTATATTAGCTTGATCAGACGCTATTACTTCGAAAGCATATGTAAGCAACGCATCACCGGCTAGAATTCCCATTGCTTCTCCAAATTCCTTATGACAGCTAGGCTTACCTCTTCTATAGTCGCCATCATCCATTGCCGGCAAATCATCATGAATTAAAGAATAGGTGTGAATCATCTCAATTGCTGCTGCAATCTTCAGAGATTGCTCACGATTTACATTAAATATATCCGCAGTCTTAACTAGCAAAAATCCTCGAATTTTTTTGCTAGCTGAAATTGCTGAATATCTTATAGCTTCAAATAAAATATCTGCATTTTTTGTGAACGAGGTTGGAAGCAGCTCATCTATTTCCCTATCAATCGCCTTAGCTATTTCCCCTAATTCTTGAAAAAACTGCCGCATAATTCAATTTTAATTTAAAATTAATCAAAAAAATATTTTGCCACAATATTATAGAGTTCATAACAAAGCAATATGTTGCAAAAAATTTCAAATTACATTAATACTTATTTATATATCCTGTTTGTTATAAAAAATTATTTTTTGCCGTGGTAAGATCTTTTAGAAGGTTACAGTTGGTGATCTTGGTGCTTTCTGTGTTTACAATAAGGCCCCTTAGTGCCCTTTCTATAAATCACCACAACTTCATATATTCATCTAAGTACGCGAGCCTTATAGTAAATTCCGATAATGGCAAGGTTATACACTCGCACAACGCAAAAATGATCAGGTACCCCGCGTCCTTGGCAAAGATTATGACAATATATATACTATTTGATGAAATAAAAAAAGGCAAAATACACCCGAACCATATTATCAAAATCTCAAGGAATGCTGCTTCTCAACCGAGAACCAACTTAAATCTGAGGCCAGGAACTAAAATAAAAGTAAAAGAAGCCATATTAGCCTTAATCGTAAGGTCTGCAAATGACGTTGCCGTTGGAATCGCTGAAGCAATTAGTGGTTCTGAAGAAAATTTTGCTAGACTTATGAATACAAAAGCTAGGCTACTCGGAATGAAAAATACTGTTTTTTGTAACGCAAGTGGCTTACCAGATCGTAGACAAGTTACCACTGCCCATGATATGGCAATTTTAGCTTTAGCAATGCAACGCAATCATGCTCAATTTTACCACCTATTTTCTCGCACTTCCTTTAAATTTGGTAACCAAATTATTAAAAGCCATAACCATGTTTTAAGAAAAAATAAATGGGTAGATGGCATGAAAACTGGCTATATAAACGATTCTGGCTTCAACATTATAACTACAGCTAAGAGGCCAGAAGGTAGGCTGATTGCCGTCGTTATGGGAGGAAATACTGCAGCAAGCAGAGATTATCATACTCTGTCCCTATTAGAAACCGCTTATAGATCCATCTCCACGAAAGCCCCAATAAAAAAACCTATCATCACCACTAATTATCAAGAGCCTAAAAAAAGTGCTCCTAAAAAACAAATCAAAGTAGTTGCTACCAATAAGCCTAAGCCTAATGAATTTGTTGCAAGAAAACCGGATATATTTGGTGTTTTACAGAACAATCAGACCTACGTAGTAAAGGGAATAAGGCAGGGTAGATGATTAGCCCAGGAGTTTCAAATTAAAATAAGCTTGAGCGCCTATTAAAATTAGAAATGCGAAATCTTTAAAGTAATGACCTTTTCGAGTTAATGGGGTGTATAATGCTAGCATTTCAGCTCTCTACTACTATTTTCACAGACGACAGAAATTTATTAGACATACAAACAAACTGAAACGAGGAGAGGTGTTAATAATTTGGGGCTGCATACTTTTACGCCTACAAGAAGAGCCAGTTGATGGACTTATAATATTAATAAGTCACTCAGGCAGGTTATACGGTATGCGCTCCAATATTCAAATCAAAATTCTTGAAATGAGCTACTATAATTTCTTTTGCTCCTTTATAAAAGACTTTGAAAGGTCGGCCGCTTTCTTAAGATTACAAAAAAAAGAAGCGCTTAAGAAGATAATGAAAGTAACGAAGACTGAATAGCTTAAAAAAATATAAAAGCAATTATCATGCATATGAAAAGTGTCCTTCAATCGCCTGTTTCATCATCTACATCTTCATCATCATTAGAAGAATGTTTTCTGCGAGAGGGAACTGCAAAATTAGCCATAGCTTGTTGGTATGCGGACTCAGTTTCTTCATCAACTGTTTCATATTGATCTTCAACTTGTAATAACTGCTTGCGCTGATTTCTTTTAATAATCGCTTCTTGTAGAGATTTAGTGTCCAAGGCGGAGTCTGCAATCTCCCTAAGAGCAATTACAGCATATTTATCATTGTTTTTAGGAACAAGAGGAGTAGCACCAAAAGCAAGATCTCTAGCTCTTTGTGCCGCCAAAACAACGAGAGCAAATCTGTCCTCTACTTTTGTGAGACAACCTTCTATAGTAATCCTTGCCATAGTCCTCCTCTCTCTTTTAAGACTTTAATTCTTCCTTATCGTTAGCTGGAACTTCTGCCTCTAATGCTTTTAGTGCAGCCTCAGCTTCTTGTTCACTACGAGCCACATTTACCTTAATGTTTGAAGAAACATCAGCATGTAAGGTAATTGAGATTTCATAGAATCCAATTTCTTTAATCTTTTCACCGATAACAATCATTTCATCAGAGATATCAAGTCCTGATGCAACCGAAATAGCCTTAGCAATATTTCTAGCTGTCACAGACCCATATAATCTTCCATCTTCTCCTGCTTGCCTGATGACCGAAACAACCTTATTACTGATAGATTGAGCGTTAAGTTCAGCAGCTGCTCTTTTTTCAAGATTTTGCTGTTCAAGTAATGCTTTTTGCTGCTCAAAGACTTCCTTATTTTGCGCAGTGACCCGCAAAACTTTTTTGCGAGGAATTAAATAGTTCTTTGCAAACCCTTCTTTTACTTTTACTACTGCCCCTATTTCTCCAAGGCCAGAAATTTTTTCTAATAAGATCACTTCCATTATATTTTTCCAATAAAATATTAAATCTGAGCAAAAGGCAACAAAGCCAAAATTCGTGCAATTTTAACTGCTTCGCATAGTTTACGTTGATTCTTAGCGCAAACTCCCGTCAACCTCCTTGGAAGTATACGCCCCCCTTTTGAGATAAACTTTCTCAGTAATTCGGGGTTTTTATAATTTATGTCAACACCTTCAAGCGGACACTTATCATTTTTTAAACTGTTTGTGGTCTTGTTAAAAAGTACCGAGTTAGAAATAATGTTATCAATCATAATTATCTTTCTTATTGTAAATTTACTGGACGGCAGCCTTTAGCTCAGAAGGTGCGCTCATCATAGGAGATGAATTCTGATCTATAGAGTCACATTTCAAACATATATAACGCAATACATCTTCGCTTATTTTAAAGTGCCGCTCTAATTCATTAATAGCCGCTGTTTCCGCCTTCAGTCCTAACATTACGTAATGACCTTTTTTATTCTTCTTAATTACATGAGCTAGAGTGCGAAGCCCCCAATACTCTTTTTTAATTAACTCACTTCTAAATTTCTCAATTAACTGCACGAAAACACCCACTGCCCTATGCACATCCTGAGCTGGCATATCTTGCCTCATAATAAAGACGCACTCGTAAAACGACATCCTTTAGCTAACTCCTTTTTAATAAAATAAAATCTACAATAGTAGAACTCAAATATAGGTAATATACATAAAATCACATAGATCGCAAGAAAATCTTATCATTAATCATTTTTACTTACACTAGAATTATGTTAGCATATCTTATGTAGTTTTTTAATTTGAGTGTTATGCGCGCCGTTGTAAGTCTTGTGTTTTGGATGCTTGTATTTTCATTTATAGTCAGCATGTTTGGTGGTTCCGACGTGAACAAAGTAATGCAAAGCTTCTCCAATAGTATTACTAGAACTATTGATTCAACTGTTAATTCTTTTAATTCCAATATAGATAATATATTAGGAAATATTAAAGGTTCTACAGGCAATATGCCTGGTGTAGGCAAAATGACTGAGCAATTTTCAAAATGAAAATTTTTTTAGATACTTGCGATATAGACATAATAAAGAGATATCACGAAAAAGGGTTTGTTGATGGTGTTACAACAAACCCTTTTATTATAGCCCATTCTGGGCTCTCCGTTCTCCAAGCAGTGCGTGCAATTTGTGAAATTATCAAAACCTCCATTAGTGTCGAGGTTATTTCAGCAGAAATTGAAGAGATGATCGAAGAAGCTGTAGAATATCACAAGTTAGGTGAACAAATAACGATTAAATTGCCTCTTACTAAAGAAGGCTTAATTGTTTGTAAAAAACTCTCTTCAAAAGGCATAAGCGTTAACATGACACTATGTTTCTCTCCTTCTCAAGCCATATTAGCTGCCCGGATGGGAGCAGATTATGTCTCGCCCCTCATTGGAAGACTTGATGATATCGGACAGAGTGGGTTAAAATTAATTGCAGATATCTGTGAAATCTATTCTAATTATCCATCTATAAAAACTCAAATAATAGCTGCTTCAGTGAGAAATAATGAACATTTTATTGAATCAGCAAAATCGGGAGCAGATATTGCGACAATCTCTCCGAATCTATTAAATAACCTTATTAATCATGATCTTACAAAAAAAGGTTTAGAAATTTTCATGAATGATCGGAAAAATAGTAGACAAAACTAAAAGTTGTGATCACAATTTTTACATGAGTATTTTTATTTTTGTAATAAATGAAGCTGTTTATTATATTGTTCCTAGCAACTCTGCTAAACGCAAACGCTTTGCACGCTGTAACTTTTGAAGAGCTTACTGAGCAGCTTAATTACTTATCTATAAAAGATATGGTGCTCTCTAAAAATATAGCTAATGCTAATACTCCTAATTATTTACCTAAAAAAGTTGAGAAACCTATTGATACTAGTGGATTATCATTAGATTTAACAAATAACCTGCATATTCCTTTTGAATCAGCTACCGCTATAAGTTTATCAGAAGCAGAAGTACTCGAATTAAAACCTAATGGCAATGGAGTAACAGTTGAGGCTGAGCTTGCAAAGAAAAGCGAGAACTCTTTAGAGCTTAAGGAGCTAGCAAACCTTTTCCACAAAAGCAAATCCATGCTTCAAACCGCTTTATCCGGAGGTAATAAATGATACTGCATGCCTTTGTATTAATAAATTTAATTTTTGCTAGCTTTGCCGCCGCAACTGAAGATCCCTTAGTATCTGCTTCCAGAATAGCGTTTTCTGGCATGCAATCGCAGAGTGAGAGATTAAAAGTAGTAGCGCAAAATATCGCCAATGCCGAAGTTACCGGTAAAAATCCATCAGAAGATCCATATAAAAGAAAAATCATATTTTTTACTAATGATTACGACGAGAAAGCGGGTACAATATTATTAAAAGTTGATTCTATAAGGGAGGATCAATCTGAATTCGAAATGCGGTATCTACCTGAGCACCCAGCTGCTGATTCCTATGGGTTCGTTAAATACCCAAACGTTAATAAAATCATAGAAATGGCTGATGCCAAAGAAGCCCAAAGCTCTTTTGAGGCAAACGCCGCATCTTTAGAAATCACAAAAAGTAATCAATTAAAAATACTAGAATTAATGAGGTAAGAATGTCGTCAATAGGACCAATATCAAATCCAGTCGAATCTTATTTAAAGGCAAGAAAAGCTTATCAGAATGCGCTTGAGACCTGTTCAAAACCTGGTGCTTTCAGTACTCAAGTTAATGATTTAAATAAGGAAGAGATCGCTCCTGTTACAATTAATATTTCAAAAAATATTCCTAGTAGCAACTTATCCAGCCTACAAAGCTCTTTTAGTGCATCAAGCAATAATTTTAGCTTCCCAGATGTTTTCGAGAAATTGACCAAGGATCGAATTAGAAAAATTAGAAAGGCTGAAGATCAAATAAATTCTGCCGTTGAAGGAAATGCTAATGCTGTTAAAGTGATGGCTGCTGTTGCTGAATCAGAAGTCGCCCTACAAGAAATAGTCTCAATTAGAGATAAAATCATTAGTGCCTATCAAGAAATTTTAAGAATGCCTCTCTAGTGAATTTCTTAATAAATCACTCTCAATCCAAAAACTACCTAGCCATTATGTGTCCCTTTACTAGTTTTTTTATATTATCTAATTCATCCTTTATAGCGGGCCTTCTTTCAATTTTTTGTTCAAATTGCCTTATATAATAAATAATCGTAGCATGGTCTTTCCCGCCCAACTGCTTACCAATTTCTTGTAAGCTGCTTTTGGTAATCTCTTTTGCAAGGTATGCAACCATTTGTCTTAAGTAAACTAATTTTGCTAGTCTGCTTTTAGATAAAATTTCTACTTTCGTCACACCGCTCAGATCAGCAACAGCTTGTATTATTTTTGCTACAGACACATCCTGCTCATGTGCCTTTATACAATCTTTTAGAGTATTTTTGCAAGTTTCTAAAGTAATTGGCATCTCGTTTAAACTACAATAAGTAACTAATTTATTTAATGAACCTTCTAATTCTCTTATATTAGACGAAATACTGGTTGCTAAATAGCTTAATATTTCATCCTCAATAGTAATTTGCATCAAATTAGATTTTTGCTTTAATATATTCAATCTCAAATTAAAATCAGCAGCCTGTATCTCAGCTATAACCCCACTTGCCACCCTGGATTTAGTTCTTGGATCTAAATCTAAGTTATATGGGGAGCGATCACACGCTATAACTATTTTTTTATTAGATTCTATTAACGCATTAATTGTATTTGCAAATTCCTTTTGAGTGCTGCTCTTATCGCATATGAATTGTAAATCGTCAAACAATAATATATCTAAAGACCTTAAATTCTCTTTAAAGTTGATTAACTCATTTTTGCGCACAGCCATCATATAACGATGCATAAATTTTTCTGCGCTCAAATAACATATTGATTTTTCTGGGTAAGCCTTACTTATACTATTTGCAATTGCATATAAGAGATGGGTTTTACCCATCCCTACCGCCCCATGTATGAACAAGATATTATAGTTAATCGCCGAACTATGCCAATTATGATTAAAACCTGCCATATTTTGCGCTGCAGAAAATGCCATTTTATTACTAAAACCAACGGCAAAGTTCTCAAAAGAGAACCTGGTATCAAACGAAAAAGAAAAATCACTCTTGTCTATTTCGGTAACCGCTTCTACTTTATTAACTTGACTATTGCTTAAAACGGGCAACTCTATACTTGAAGGGCTAGTCTCTACAATAATATCGATCCTTTTAACTAAGCCATTAAATAGCTCTAGTATCTTATAAATTTTAGTAAAATAATTTAAAATAACCCATTCTCTTACAAACTTGCTCGGAGCAACGATTGTTAATGTTTGATCCGAAAGAGATTTAAAAGCCATATGAGCAAACCAATTGGTAAAAACTGTATTACCATATTCTTCTTTAATCTTTTCCAACAAGGCATTATAAACAAACATGCCTTCATTAACCCCGTCTTTATCAAGTACTAAATTGTGTGGTAGATGATTTAAGTCCAT